>NZ_JAQFIT010000021.1:0-47061 GCF_029504805.1 Ereboglobus sp. PH5-5
CGCCTTCATCTGGGTTTTCAGTTTTTTGGTTCATCGGGAGTAGTCCCCCGCTGCTATAGCTTTAAAAAATGTGCGCAAGATTCCGGACGTTATCGAGAATTGACGTGTTGTGTTTTTTGACGGCAAGAAAGACAAAAAGCAGGAGGGCTGAATTTTGTTGTTTTTTGCGGCATGCGCCTGCTTGCGGTGCCTAGCACTACACAGATGGACGCCCGTGCCACGTCGGATGGCGCACGCCGAAAACTATTTTCCCGCGTCCATCCGGAACGGGACGGCGGGGAGGCCGGCTTTGTTGAAGAGGTTGGGTTGCGCGGCCTCGTCCCATGCGAAGCGCACGGTTTTGGGCGCGGGGACTTTTGGGTTGGAGAGGATCACGCGGCCGCCTTCGATCACGGCCTTGGCGGGATAAAAGAGGCCGTCGTCGCCCGCGATCACGAACCAGCGCGGCGGCTTGCCGTCGTTCGTGATGAGGCCGCCGTGCACATGGTCGAATGTCAGGTAGGCGAGTTGGCCCTTCACCTCCATCGACTGGAAGACCGGGCCGGAAAACACCACGTCGCTGCGCGCGTAGTCATGCGCGAGCGCCCAGCGCGCGAGGCGTTCGCCCACGTCGCGTTTGTTGCGCGGGTGAATGTCGAAGAGGTCGTCAACAAGGTCGGTGGTCACGACCATGCCGGTGCGCGGCAGCAGTTGCATCGCGCGGGTTTGGGCCTCCTGCAAAATCGGCGCGGCCTCGGGCGACGCCACCTGTGTGTTGCGCGCCACGTGATACAGGAAGGGCGCGATCTGCACGTAATAAAACGGCATCTCGCTTTTCCAGGCGGCGCGCCAACCTTGCACGAGCGCGACCATTTTTTGCGCGTAGTTCGCACCGTCGCCCGAGGTGAGGTTTGACTCGCCCTGATACCAGATCACTCCGCGAATGGCATACGGCGCGAGCGGGTAAATCATCGCGTTGTAGAGCGACGACGGCTGCGTGTTCTCGACTTTTGCGCCCGGCTGCCGCGCGGCCACCGCGAAGACCGACAATTCCGGCACTGCGTCAAACCCCTCCGGCGCGGTCCATGGTTCGATGCGCGTGCCGCCCCAGCTCGCTTCGATCAGGCCAACGGGCACGTTGATCTCGGTGTGCAGTTTGCGTCCGAAGAAATATCCCGCAGCGGAAAACTTGATCGCGTCGATTGTGTCGGGTGAGCACACGGTCCACGGCGCGGCCAGCTCGACGTCGTCCCTGGGTTCGTCGGCGCGTGTTTTTTTGACTCGAAACAGGCGGATTTGCGGAAAGTCCGCCGCGCGTATTTCCTCCTCGGCGTTAAAAACGGGCTTCTGCCTGCGCCGTTCGCCGATCGGTTTTTCCATGTTGGACTGCCCCGAGCACAGCCACACCTCGCCCACAAGCACGTCGGTGAAACGCGTCTCGCCATCCGGTCCCTTCACCACCAGCTCGCGCGGCTGCGCGCTTGGCTCGAGCGGGTCGAGGCGCGCGACCCAGCGGCCGTCCGCGCCGGCCCTCGCGCGCTTTGTCTGCCCGGCAAATGTCACCGTGATTTCATCGCCCGCCCTCGCCTTTCCCCAGACAGGCGCCTCGACGCCGCTTTGCAAAACCATGCGGTCGGCAAACAGCCCAGGCAACTCGACCGCCCCGAGCGGCGCGAGCAGCGCAAACGCAAAAACAACCGTGAGAAGGAAACGCGCGGCGGTGCATTTTTTCATGATGCGCAAAATCTCGCACACAACGCGCATTGTGTGGAGACTATTTTCAGATACATTAACCGCCACAATCATGAACACCACCGCGCCCGAACGCCTGCGCAGCTCGCCCCTGCTCACCGACCTGTATCAACTCACAATGGCGCACGGCTATTGGAAAACCGGCGCGCACGACAAGGACGCCGTCTTCCACCTTTTCTTCCGGCATAATCCGTTCAAGGGCGGCTACACCGTCGCCGCAGGGCTTGCGGACGCGGTCGCGTGGTTGCGCGAGCTGCGCTTCAACGGCGACGAAATTGCCTACCTCGCCACGCTCAAGGGCAACGATGGCGCGCCGCTTTTTTCGGACGGCTTCCTCGAATACCTGCGCGGATTTGCGTTCACCTGCGATGTCGACGCCATTCCCGAGGGCACGGTCGTGTTTCCCAACGAGCCGCTGCTGCGCGTGCGCGGCCCGATCATCCAAGGGCAGCTCGTCGAAACCGCGCTTCTCAACACCATCAATTTTCAAACGCTCGTCGCGACCAAGGCCGCGCGCATCTGCCACATCACGCGAGACGAACCGGTGCTCGAGTTCGGCCTGCGCCGCGCGCAAGGTGTCGACGGCGCGCTTGCCGCGAGCCGCGCCGCGTATATCGGCGGTTGCGCGTCCACCTCGAACGTGCTCGCCGGACAACTCTTCGGCATTCCCGTGAGCGGCACGCACGCGCACAGCTGGGTGATGTCGTTCGACAGCGAACCGGAGGCGTTTCAAGCCTACGCCGAGGCGATGCCCAACAACTGCGTGTTTCTTGTGGACACCTACGACTCGCTCGAAGGCGTGCGCCGCGCCGTCGAGTCCGGCAAATGGCTGCGCGCGCGCGGACACAAAATGGCCGGCATCCGGCTCGACTCCGGCGACCTCGCCTACCTGAGCATCGAGGCGCGGAAAATCCTCGACGACGCGGGTTTTGCGGACACGGCGATTTTCGCGAGCAACGACCTGGACGAGCACATCATCTCAAGCCTCAAGCAACAAGGCGCGCGAATCGCGTTTTGGGGTGTGGGCACGAAACTCGTCACCGCATACGACCAGCCCGCGCTCGGCGGTGTTTACAAACTCGCCGCGCTTCGCAACGGCGACGGCGCGTGGGACCACAAAATCAAACTCTCCGAGCAAACGATAAAAATCACCAACCCCGGAATACAGCAAGTGCGCCGCTTCACGCTCGATGGCGAATACGTCGGCGACATGATCTACAACGAGGACGGCCCGCCGATCGACGACGCGAACCGCACGGTCTACGACGCGGTGAACTTCATCCGCTTCAAGCCGATTCCATCCGACGCGACAACCGAGGACCTGCTCGTGCCGGTTTTTCGAAACGGCAAACTCGTCCGCGAAATGCCGACGCTCGAAGAAATTCGCGCCCGCCGTCGCGCGCAAATCGCCGCGCTCCATGAAGGCAGCAAACGTCTCCTCAACCCGCACGAATATCCGGTGGGATTGGAGCGCAGCCTCCTCGACATGAAAACCGCGCTCATCATGAAAGCGCGAACAAAGTGAGGTTACCCCTGATTTGTGGACAGGAGGGTGCAGGCATAACCACAAAACAAACATGCCAAAACAAAACCAGCCTGCACGCCGGAATTCAAAAACGAGGCGCCGCCTACCAGACGAGCACGGGAACGAGCCTCAGGCTCACCGCCGAGCGCTTTGGTGTTTCGACCAACAGCCTGAGGGCATGGCGGCGGCGCGGCTTGGCGCGTTGCAAATGACCACCATGCTGCAGGGCGGCAAACGCGCGCCCGGGCTCATATTGCATTCCGAGCGCGGTGCTCAATACACAAGCGAACGCTTTCGCACGCTACTGGGCTTGCGCGGCCTCGTCGCGTTTTTTCTGCATGCGGCCGCCGATGAAAATCGCCGTCTCGAACAACACATACAACGGCAGCGCGAAGATCGTTTGCGTGAACGGGTCGGGCGTCGGCGTGATGATTGCCGCCATGATAAAAATGCCCACGATCGCGTGGCGGCGGTATTTGCGCAGCGTCTCCACCCGCAGGATGCCGAGATAAACCAGCAGCACGATCACGAGCGGAAATTCAAACGATATGCCCACGCCGATTGTCAGCCAGGCAAGCGTGCCGTAATAACTCGCAATCGTCCACTCCGCGGTCGCGCCAAGAATGTCGCCGGTCAGCGCGGAAATTTTTAACGTGCTCGGCACGAGCAGGAGAAAGCTGAACAGCGAGCCGACGACAAAAAGAACCAGCGACGACAGGCACACGGGAATAATCATGTGCTTTTCCTTTTTAGTAAGCGCGGGCGCGACAAACTGGGATGCGAAGAAAAAGAAAAACGGCATCGCCGGCACCAGCGCCCCGAGAAAGCAAAGCTGGATCACCGCCGTGAACGAATCCGTGACATAAATCATCCGCAGGTTTTCCGGAAGCTCGGGAAACTGCTCGCGCGCCATGTTGAACGGCAGCAGGAGGATCGAGTTCGCCTGCCGGAGAAAAACGCCGATCACCACCGCAAAGAGCACGTAAACGACAATGCATTTGAGAATCACCCAGCGCAATTCCTCGAGGTGATCGAAGAAGCCCATGGGTTTCTCTCGCGGATCCATGACGTCCTCCGGCAAACTGCCGTCGGCCTCATAGATATCGTCGTCGTTGTTGTCGTCGTTCTGGCTCACAAAAACGCACAGGTTGAGCAAAGTGCGCCGAACTGGAAAGCCGATTGTTGACCCTTCCGCGCCAACGGCCAAATTTTGCCAGCATGTCCTTTGCCGTCCGTTTCCTTTCGCTCGCCGCCGCGTTCGCGCTCATTGGCGCGGTTGCCGGTGCTAACTCAGGAGGCGGCGACAGCAACAAGGTTGGCTTCGATGTGCTCGGCGGTTTTCCGTTCAGCCCGCCTGCCTATGATCCGGACAAACCCCGCGCGCAGGCCGGCCCGCAAGTGGACGAACAACTCCCCGTCGCCGTTCGCAAACTCAATGGAAAAAAAGTCACCATCACCGGCTTCATGCTGCCCGTGCGAATGAAAGACGGGCGGGCGGTTGAGTTCCTGCTTCTGCGCGACCAGTCCATGTGCTGCTTCGGCGAGCAGCCGCAAATGAACGAGTGGGTTGTCGTGCGCATGGCAAAACCCGGCGCTTATGCGCCCGATGTCCCGAAATCGTTTGAGGGCACGCTTCGAGTCGGCGCGATCGAGGAAAACGGCTATCTAAGCGGCATCTACCTGCTGGAAAATGCGCGTGCCGCGAAATAAGCGGGGCGGATGGCGCCCCGCGATCATTCTCCTCGGCGGGACAATTTATTTCGCATGCGTTATCGGCGAGCTTTTGCGGATCGCCACCCACGCGCGAAACACCGACGCACCAAGCACAATCACCCCGCCGACAATCGCCCACGGCGCGGGCGCCTCGCCGATCGCGAGCATCACCCACACGGGATTGAGTATCGGCTCGATCACCGGAATCAAAACCGCCTCGAGCGCGGTGACGTGCCTGATCGCCCGCGCATAGAGGAAATAAGCGAGCGCGAGCTGCACCGTCCCAAGCGCGATAAGCGCGCCCCACCCCGTCGCGGACGTCCCGCCAAACGGCGCGTGAATCAACACCGGCAACCCGACAAATCCGCTGATAAGATTGCCGAGGATCAACGCCTCCGCCGGCGACGAGTCTTTTTGCCTGCGCATGAAAATCGCCGTCAGCCCGAAGAACACGCCGCTGATGATCGCGACGATATTGCCCAAAAACAAATCCGCGCGAAACTTGTCCGCAAAAAACAGTGTGATGCCCGCGAGCGTGGCCACGATCGCGATCCAATCGGCCCTCGTGGCGCGCTCGCGCAGCAGCCACCAGCCGAGCAGGGCGACCCAGACCGGGCATGTGTGCTGGAGCAAAATCGCATTGGCCGCCGTGGTGAGTTTTGTGGCCGCGACAAACGTGATCGTGCACCCCGCGTAACTGAGCGCCGTCGCGAGCGACGCCCGTGAAAACGACAGGCGCCGCGGCCGAATCACCAACGCGAGCACCGCCGCCGCGATAAATCCGCGCCCGCTCGAAATCGCGAGCGGCGACCACGGCACCAGTTTGATGAGCACCCCGCCAAGACTCCAAAACAACGCCGTCGCAAACAACAACGCGATCGCGCGTTTGTGCAAGGCGTCGGCGGCGGGCGAATCGGAAGTTGTGACAGGCGGTTTCAAGCGGCGTTTATTCCACGCTGTGCCTGCGCGCGCGCCGTCTGTTTTGCAATATTACTTTCGCCATCGCGGAGGGCCGGGCGGGTGAAACGCAAAACACACCGCCCGCGCCACAGTCACACTTCCAATCACTCCCGCGTCCCTTATTTGGCGCTGATCGCGATTTCCGCGGGCGCGAGGCTTTCGCTTTCGGCGCGCAGCGTGAAGTCGCCGCCCGCGCCGGGTTTCGCGCGGACGATCACGAGGGCGAGGCCGTTGAACGCTTCGCGTTCGCTGGCTTGAAAGGGCGCGTGGCTCGTGGGGTCGCCGTTGTCCACGGCCACGATTTCGCCGGGCCCGGTGATGGAGAAATTAATCTTGTTCATCGAGCGGGGGACTTGCCGCCCGTTTTTGTCGGCAACGGTCACGGTGATGAAGCTGAGATCCCGGCCGTCGGCGCGGATTTCCCGGCGGTCCGCGGCGAGCAAAAGTTTCTCCGCCCCGCCCGTGGTGCGTGTTGTCGTTTCGGCCCAGGGCTTGCCGTTTTTATAGGTGACGACTTTTAACTCGCCCGGCGCGTAAACAACGTCGTTCCAGCGGAAGCGGTATTCGTATTGGCCGCGTTTTTTGCGCCCGAGGGATTTGCCGTTGAGGAACAGCTCGGCCTCGTCGCCGCTGGTGTAAACGTGCACGGGCGTGACCTGGCCGATGCGCTCGGGCCAGTTCCAGTGCGGCAGGATGTGCGCCATCGGTTTGTCGGGCATCCAGTGCGATTGGTAGAGGTAGTAGCGGTCTTTCGGGAAACCGGCGAGATCGACGATGCCGAAATAGGAGCTGCGCGAGGGAACGCGTTTTTTGTCGAGCGCGTTCATTTCCTTTTCCATGCGGGCGCGGTCGGCGGCGCCGGCGAAGTTGAGGAGGTTGGTGGTGTCGCTATTGTAGGGCGTGGGTTCGCCGAGGTAATCGAAACCGGTCCAAACAAACTCGCCCATGACGCCGGGCACTTCGTCGTGCGAGCGCCATTCGTCGTCGGGTGTGGTGGCCCAGCGCGGGGCGTAGAGGTCGTAGGAGCTCATCTGGAAGTTTTGACGATCCAGGCCATCGGCCTTGTCGTCGCTGACGGGAAACACATACACGCCGCGCGTGCTGATGGTGGAGGCGGTTTCGGCGCCCAAGAGAGGGAGGTGCGGGTGGGTAGCGCGAACCTTGGCGTATTCCCGCGGTTTGTAATTGTAACCGACGATGTCGACGGCAGTCATCATGCCGTTGTAGGCGGCCTGAATCACGTTGAAGCCGGCGGCCACGGGGCGCGTGCGGTCCTCCTCGCGAATGACGCCGGCGAGATACGCGGCGGTTTTCCATCCGCCGGGCGCGGCTTGCTCGCGGATTTCGTTGCCAATGCTCCACTGGATAACGCAGGGGTGGTTGCGGTCGCGGCGCACCATGGCGCGAAGGTCTTTTTCGGCCCAGTCGGGGAAGAGGCGCGAGTAGTCGTCGCGCACTTTTCCGATGGCCCAGGCGTCGAACGCCTCGACTTGCACGAGCATGCCCATGCGATCGCAGAGTTCGAGGAGTTCGGGCGCGGGCGGGTTGTGCGAAGTGCGGATGGCGTTGGCGCCAAACGACTGGAGGATTTCGATCTGGCGCTCGAGCGCGCGGAGATTGAGCGCGGAGCCGAGCGCGCCGAGGTCGTGATGCATGCAGACGCCGCGAATGGGAACGCGTTTGCCGTTGAGAAAAAAGCCCTCCGTGGTGTGCTCGATGGAGCGGATTCCGAAGGGCGTGAGCACGCGGTCGACGACTTTTCCACCTTGGGTGATTTCTGTTTCCGCGACGTAGCGGTTGCGCTCCCCGAGACTCCAAAGACGCGGGTTTTCGAGCGTGAAGGTTTGCGAAATCCACGCCTGGTTGCGCGCGGCGGCGTTGAGCGCGGCGGGTTGGGCGGTGGCGATGGCGGGGCCGGAGGGCGCGCCGTTGGCATCGGCGGCGTAGAGGCGCGTCGTGAGTTTGGTGTCGGCGCGGGCGTCGGTTTTATTGTCGAGCGTGACCGCGACATCGACGATGGCGGAGGCCGCGGTGACGCGCGGCGTGGTGACAAAAACGCCCCATTGCGCAATGGCGACGGGCGCGGTTTTGAGCAGCCAGGTGTTGCGATAAATGCCGCCGCCGGGATACCAGCGCGACGCTTCGCGGGGATTGTCGAGGCGGATGGCGATCACGTTTTTCGCGCCGGGCTTGATGTGCGGCGTCAGATCGACGCGCCACGAGGAGTAGCCGTAGGGCCAGCCGCCGGCAAACTGGCCGTTGATCCAAACCATCGAATAAGACATCGCGCCGTCGAGTTCGAGGTATATCCGGCGTCCGGCGTCGGCGGCGGGCAGGTCGAAGGTTTTGCGATACCACGCGACGCCGAACCACGGCAGTTTCGCGGTCTTGCCGGTAAGCTCCTGATAGAACGGCCCCTCGATGCCCCAGTCGTGAGGGAGGTCGAGCGCGCGCCAGGCGGAGTCGTCGAACTTGGATGTGGTGTAATCAATGGCGCGGCCGTAAAGATGGGCGGGATTTGGCGCCGGCGGCGGCAGGCGGAGCGCGGCGGGCGGGCTCATGTTGAGCAGGTCGTCGCCGCACGGGAGCAACCACGGCTTGACGCGCTCATAGTCGAGTGAGTTGCCCACATTGGCGGGATCCCCGCGGGTGAATCGCCAGCCGTCGTTGAACGAAGTGCGTTCGCGCGCGGAGCCGGAAGCGAACGGTGTTTGCGCATTCGAAAAAACGGCGAGGATAGTGAGCGCGAAAAACGCGAAGAACAGGGTCGAGGGTTTGTGCATGATTAAAAAGGAAACAGTGTCCGCCCAACAGAAACGCCCGCGAAACCGAACGCGAGCATCAAGGTGTTTTTACCGTGCGGATTTTCGGCAAGCCCTGCGCCTTATTTCAACTCAAAGGTCGCGGTCACTCGCACGGAAATCCAGTCCGCCGGACGAGGCGCAACGCGCCTCGCTTGCCCCGGCTTTCGTCCGCCAAACAGGGCGCGGCTCTGTCGCGTCCGGCGACCTGGAGATCGCCGCTCCGACGCACGCGTCTTCCCTGCCCTCTTGCATTCGCTGACATCACTTTGCGTCACTCCCGCGCGCCATACAACGCCGTGCCGACTCGGATGATCGTGCTGCCCGCGGCAATCGCCTCCTTGTAATCGCCCGTCATGCCCATCGAGAGTTCGCGAAGCGCGGTGCCGCGCGTCGCGGCGAGATTGTCGCGGATGGCGCGCAAGTTCGCAAAGGTGCGCACGGCCATCTGGCGCATTTCGCCGGGGTTTTCGGAAAGCGGCGCAATTGTCATGAGGCCGTCCACGCGCAGGTGCGGAAGCGCGAGCGCGGTGTCAAGCAGGCGCGGGGCGTCCGCGGGTTCGGCGCCAAATTTCGCGGGGTCGTTGCCGGCGTTGATTTGCAAAAGGATTGGAAGCGTTTTGCCAAGCTCGCCGGCGGCGCGGTCGAGATGACGGAGGAGTTTTTCGCCGTCCACGCTTTGCACGCGGTCGAAGAGCTCGGCGGCGAGGCGGGCCTTGTTGCTTTGCAAGTGGCCGATCAGCTCCCATTTCAGTTTGCCCGCGCTCATCGCGGCGGCGGTTTCGGGCGAGACGAGCGGTTTTTTGGAGGCGGCTTCCTGCACGCGATTTTCACCGACGAGGGCAAGTCCGAGGCGCGCCGCGTAATCCACCGCCCAGGCATCGTGTGTCTTGGTGACCGCCAGCAACCGCACCTCAGACGGGTCGCGCCCGGCGGAGCGACAGGCCTCGGCCATTTGCTCCCGCAACGCATCGGCGCGCACTTTATACTGCTCAAAAGTGATCATTGTTGAAAAAAAATTTAATAGTTTGCGCATCAATTAGCGCGATTTATAGTGAAGCATTCTTACTAGGGAAACATGCAACTGGAAAATTTCAAAGTATTCGCCGACCTTGTTGAGACAAAAAGTTTCTCAAAGGCGGCCAAGATCAACCACATTACACAGTCGGCGGTGAGCCAGCAAGCGCGCGCGATGGAGCGCAACTTCAAGACGCTGCTCATCGACCGCAGCCAGAAGCAGTTTCAACTCACGCGCGAGGGCATGCGCATTTACGAGACATCCAAGGAAATCCTGCACCTATACGACAAGTTGTTAAGCGAGTTGCAGGAGATGAAAAAAGTGATCAGCGGCACCATCCGCATCTCGACGATTTATTCGATCGGCCTTCACGAGCTGCCGCCATTCATCAAACGCTTCCTTCACGCCTATCCGTCGGTCAACGTGCGCATCGAATACCGCCGCTCAAACCTCGTCTATGAGGACATCCTGCACAACTCGGTCGATTTCGGGCTCGTCGCGTTTCCGGTAAAAACGCGCCAGGTCGAGATGCTGCCGTTTCGCAACGACCGGCTCGTGCTCATCACGCACCCGGCGCATTCGCTAGCGAAACGCTCCGCGCTCACGCTCGACGATCTGGTCGGGCAAAAGTTCATCGGCTTTGATCCCGACATCCCGACGCGCAAGGCGGTCGACCAGATTTTCCGCGACGGTAAAATGGAAATCGAACCCGTCATGGAGTTCGACAACATCGAAACGGTGAAGCGCGCCGTCGAAATCGACCACGGCGTGTCCATCGTGCCGCAAGCCACCGTGCAGCAGGAGGCCAAGCAGGGCACGCTCGCCGTCGTGCAGTTCGCCGGAAAAGAATTCACGCGCCCGCTGGCGATCCTCCACCGCAAAGGCCGCGTGCTCACGCCCGCGATGAAAAAATTCGTCGAAACGCTCACGCATCAATCGGGCGGCAACCCCGCCGAATAACCCGGAGCGGCGAGCTCCAAGCCTCCGGACGAGGCACAGCGCGCCTCGCAAAAAAGTGCCCGAAAAAATCAAGGGGCGCGGCCTCGTCGCGCCCGGCATCCCGGAGCGCCCCGCCCCGGCACGCGCTTTTCCTTTCCCGCCCTGTTCCTGGGTTTGCCGATCACGCCAAGACGCGAGTCCCGTCTCCCGGCGATCTCGACGATTTTTTCGGCGACCGATTCGAAACGCTCGTGCTCCTCGGGCAAGAACAACCACTTCGGCAAAACCGAGTGCGGAGCCAGCGCGGGAAAATCCGCCATGAGCGACCCGTGGTGCTCGTATCCCGTGCACACGCACATGCCGCGCCACGCGGGATCACCGCCCGAGGGGAAAAACAGCATCAGTTTGCCGTCGAGATACGCCGCCTTGCCGCCAAACATGGGGCGAAGCATGAAACTCGGATCGCCCTCAAGCGGCTCCCAAAGCCAGGCGAGCGGATGGATTTTGATGGCCTTGCCAAAGGGAATGTCGCGCATGGGTCTGTGTCCTTTCAATTGTTACGATCGTTGAAAAATCGCAGAAATTCGAGCGCGTTCAAAACGATTTGATAAATTTTCAATTTGCGAAGGCGTGCTTGCGATTGGAGGCTTCGCACTATTTAACGCCACCCTTCACAAAATGGATACCTTCCTTATCGACATTCCCATGCCTTCAATGGGCGCGACGGTTAGCGAGTTGACGGTGATCGACATCATCGTGCAACCCGGCGCGCAAGTTTCCAAGGGCCAAAAGCTCGCCGAGCTCGAAAGCGATAAATCCGTTTTTGAGTTCGAATCGCCGTGCGCCGGCATCGTGCGCGAAATATTCGGGCGCGCGGGCGACATCATGCCCTCGGGAGCACCATTCCTGCGCATGGAAACGGACGACGAAACCTTGAAACATCTGCAGGCAACCGGAAATCCCTCCGCGCCGGCACCGGCCCCAAAAACAATCCCGGCCGCCGCCAAACCCGCAACGCCGCCACCGCCCGCCCCGGCCAAGTCCGCCCCGGCATCGACAGCAGTGCAATGGACGCCGCGCGCAATCAAGCTCGTCCAGGAAGCCGGCCTCAACCACGCGGCGATCACAGACATCACGCCCACCGGCCCCGGTGGACGCGTATCGGGCGACGATGTCACCGCCTGGCTTGCCAAGCGCACAATCCCCGCCGCCGCCAAACCCGCCGACGAAACCGTGTGCATCGCGGGAGTCGGCTACGCCTTCCCGAAAGTCGTGCGCACAAACACGGATATTTTGAAGGAGTTTCCCGACATGACCGAGGAAGCAGTCCTCAAGCTCACCGGCATACGCGAACGCCGCTACGCCGGCGAGGGCGAATCGGCCACAAGCCTCGCCGCCACCGCCGTGCTCCACGCGCTCGCGCAGGCGAAAATGGACGTGTCGCAAATCGACGGCGTGATCATGGCGACACTCATCCCCGACCAGCCCGTGCCCTCAATGGCCAGCGCGCTGGCCAGGCAGCTCGGCATTCCGCACGCGCTCGCGTTCGACCTCAACGCCGCCTGCGCCGGCTGGCTCTACGCGCTCGAAGTCGGGCGCGCCTTCATCCGCGCCGGCACCGCGAAAAAGCTGATCGTTGTCACCGCCGAGCTCCTCTCGCGCATCACCAACCCGAAGGACCACGCCACGGCGTTTCTCTTCGGCGACGGCGCGGGCGCGGCAATCCTCACCAGCGCGGCCGGCGGACACCGACTCGCCCCCATGGCGCTCTCCGGCGACGCGAACCAATTCGAGGCAATCCAGCGCCCCGGCGGCGGCGCGCGCCAGCCCTTCCCGGACAAGAGCGGCGAGGATCATCACGACTTTTACCTTCAGATGAACGGAGGCGTTGTGTTCAAGCACGCCGTGATCGCGTTTGCCGACCAGATCGAATCGACGCTCAAGCGCCACAACCTGAAAGCCGAGGACATCGCCTGGATCGTGCCGCACCAAGCCAACGAACGCATCCTGCGCGCCGTGAGCAAACGCGTCGGCATTCCCTACGAGAAATTTGTCGTTACAATCGGCAAATACGGCAACACCTCGGCGGCGAGCATTTCGATGGCGCTCGGCTGGGCCGCGGAAGAGGAGATTTTTGTCACGGGTGACAAAATCATTTTCTGCAGCGTCGGCGCCGGACTGACCTTCGCAAGCGGGTTGCTCGTGTGGTGACTTTTGCCCCGGCGTGATTTCGCGCGCTCAGGGTTGCATTCTTTCCGCGGCGAAACGGCTGGCGGCGGCCTCAAGCGCGGCGCCAGCTCCCGCGCCCGCGGAGTCGGCGCCGGCAAGCGTGTAAATATCGGCGAAAATCTCGCGCAGGCCTTTTTCCGCGCCGGCTTCAACGCACCCGCCAAAGGCGACCACGGGCTTCCCTTCGCGGCGGGCGAGGCGCGCAAGCTCGGCGGGGCCTTTTCCAAAAAGTGTCTGGTTGTCGAGCCTGCCTTCGCCGGTGATGACAAGGTCGCATTCGCGCACCGCCGCCTCAATTCCGGCGAGCGCGGCGATTATTTCAAAACCGGGTTTCAACTTTGCGCCGGCGAAAGTCATCAAGCCGTAACCGAGACCGCCCGCAGCCCCCGCGCCCGGCGAGTCGCGGTAATCGACGCCCAAGTCGCGCGCGATCAGCCCGGCAATGCGCGCCAGCGCGGCGTCGAGGCACGCGGGATCGCGCAGGCCTTTTTGCGGACCGTAAACATGCGACGCGCCGTCGGCCCCGAGCAGCGGATTTGTGACATCGCACAACCCGGCCACCTCCACGCCTCCGAGCGGATTTGACGCGGGCGCGACGATGCCGGTGATGTGCTCGTAGTTTTCGGGAAGCGGAACGACCTCGTTTCCCCGCGCGTCGAGAAAGCGATAATCGAGGGCCGCGCCGACGCCGAGCCCCGCGTCGTTGGTCGCGCTTCCGCCGAGACCGGCATGGATTTTTTTCGCGCCACCTGCAGCAAGCGCGCGCAGCATTTCGCCGACACCGCGCGTTGTGGCGCGCCAGGGATCGCGCGATTGCGGCGGCACGAGCTTGAGACCGGAGACACAGGCAACCTCAAAAAACGCGTCGCCGTCCGAAACCGCGGCCACCCCCTCGCACGGCTCGCCAAACGGGCCGGCTGACGGAACCGCCACAAGACGCGCGCCGGGCAGCGCGGCGCAAACCGCGTCGGTCGTGCCCTCGCCGCCGTCGGCAATCGGAAGCAGCCGGACGGCCAGTGCGCCGCCATTCGGCGCAACGGCGCGCAGGCCGCGCTCGATTGCGCGCGCGGCCTGCGTTGCGGTGAGCGTGCCCTTGAACTTGTCGGGCGCGATGAGGATTTTCTGCGGAGGCATGCGGTTGGTGAATTGGGATGAAACGATGAACGCGGAGCGAGGGGAAAAAGAGGCAGCCCCGCGATTGATGAGGCGGCCATCTTTTTAAAAATTCGGGATTTGAGACCTTGTGATTGCAAGACCGCTCGCCAATCCTCGCAGAGGAATTTTTCCACCCATGTCCCTTTTCAAACTCAACGCCGAATACAAGCCCACGGGCGACCAGCCGCAGGCGATCGACACGCTTGTTGATTCCATCCGCGCCGGGCACAAGCACCAGACGCTTCTCGGCGTCACCGGCTCGGGCAAAACTTTCACGATGGCCAACGTCATCGCGCGCCTCGACCGGCCCGCGCTCATCATCTCGCACAACAAAACCCTCGCCGCGCAGCTCTACTCCGAGTTCAAGAATTTCTTCCCCGAAAACGCCGTCGAATACTTCGTCTCCTACTACGACTATTACCAGCCCGAGGCCTACATCGCGTCGAGCGACACCTACATCGAAAAAGACTCCTCGCGCAACGACGAGCTCGAGCGCCTGCGCATCGCCGCCGCCAGCTCGCTCGTCTCGCGCCGCGATGTGATCGTCGTCGCCAGCGTGTCGTGCATCTACGGCCTCGGCTCGCCGGAGGACTTCGCCGAGCAGCGCATCCAGATTCGCCTCAACCGCCCGCTCGGACGAAACCGCCTGCTTGAGCGCCTCGTCGAAAATCTCTATGAGCGCAACGACTACGAGCTCAAGCGCGGCACGTTTCGCGTGCGCGGCGACGTCGTGGACATCATGCCCGCGTATCTGGAGCACGGGCTACGCGTCGAGTTTTTTGGCGACGACGTGGACGCGCTCACCGAGTTCGAACCGCTCACCGGCAACACGCTCCGCAAGCTCGACCAGTTCGACTTGTATCCGGCAAACCAATACGTGACCTCGCGCGACAAACTTAAAAAGGCGATCGACGCCATCAAGATCGAGCTCGACGAGCGCGTCGCCTGGTTCGAGTCGCAGGGCAAGCTCCTCGAGGCCCAGCGCATCCGCATGAAAACCAACTACGACCTGGAAATGCTCCAGGAAATGGGATTCTGCAACGGCATCGAAAACTACTCCATGCACATGGCCGCGCGCAAACCCGGCGACCGGCCGTTTTGCCTGCTCGACTTTTTCCCGAAGGACGCGCTGTTCTTTATCGACGAATCGCACGCCACCATCCCGCAGATCGGCGGCATGTTCAACGGCGACCGCGCCCGCAAGCAGAACCTCGTCAACCACGGCTTCCGCCTGCCCTCGGCGCTCGAAAACCGCCCGCAGGCGTTCGACGAATTCGAGCGCGTCACCGGCCAGACCGTTTACGTCTCCGCCACGCCCGCGAAGTTCGAGATGGAGCATTCCGCCGTGGTCGCCGAGCAGCTCATCCGCCCGACGGGCCTGCTCGATCCCGAGATCGTGATGCGCCCGATCAAGGGACAGGTTGAGGACCTCATCGCCGAAATCAAAAAGGCCGTCGCCGCGGGCGAGCGCGTGCTCGTCACCACGCTCACAAAACGCCTCTCGGAAGACCTCACCGGATATTTGCGCGACCAGAAAATTCGCGTCGAATACCTGCACTCCGACATCGACGCGATCGAGCGCGTGGAGATTTTGCGCAACCTGCGCCTCGGCAATTTCGACGTGCTTGTGGGCATCAACCTTCTGCGCGAAGGGCTCGACCTGCCCGAGGTCGCGCTTGTCGCGATCCTCGACGCCGACAAGGAGGGTTTCCTGCGCAGCCAGACTTCGCTCGTGCAAACCGCGGGCCGCGCCGCGCGCCACGAAAAAGGCCGCGTCATTTTTTACGCTGACAACATCACCGACTCGATTCGCAACACGATCGAGATAACAAATTACCGCCGCGAAAAACAAATCGCCTACAACCGCGAGCACGGCATCACCCCGCGCAGCGTGAAACGCGCCGCGCAAACGAGCCTGCACACCTACGACGGCAGCGGCACGGGCGACGGTCACGACGACGAAGTCGCGCTCGCCATGGCCGAGACGAGTCCCGACGAGGTGCAGGCGGTCATCGCGGAGTTGGAAAACGAAATGTCCGAGGCCTCCGCGCGCCTGGAGTTCGAGCGCGCAGCCGTTTTGCGCGACCAGATAGAGGCGTTAAAATCCGGCAATTTTCGCAAACCCGTGAAACCAACCGGCAAAAAAGCGGTCAGTCGCGGCAGTTATTCGAAAAAATCTTCCGCGCGCCGTTGATCCATTGCGGCGTGACGCAATTGCCGGCTATCGTGCATTTTGCATACCGGAGGTGTTGGTGTTCGTGCATTTTGCGCTAACTCCAAAAAGGTGGATATGTAAAAAAATATTTTAATACCCTAATATTCATCGCGTTATGTTGCCATTTATGCGGATGGCATGAAAGCTGTTGGTGCAGCACGCGCGTTGGCTGCCCAGTGCGCACGCAGCAAGTCTTTCGAATAACTTATGAACACACTCCATCACACAACAGCATCAGCGAACCCATTTAGCGTCGCATCGACGCCGGAGATGACGCCATCCGAGATCACCGCGCGCGAGGCGGCTCATGACCGGGAGCTGGTGAGCCGTTTTCGGGCGGGCGAAGAGTCCGCGTTCACGGAAATCATGGAACGTTATCGCACGCGCATCTTCGGACTGGCGAACAATCTTCTGCACAATGCCGCCGACGCGGAGGAGATCACGCAGGACACTTTTATTCGCGCGCACCGGGCGCTGGCAAATTTCCGCGGCGACTCGTCGCTGGCCACATGGCTGTATCGCATCGCGTTGAACCTTTCGCGCAATCGCTACTGGTATTTTTTCCGCCGACGCCGGCAGGATTCGATTTCGCTCGAAATGCAACTGGGCGATGATTCGGACAGCGCGTTCAGCGACATGATTGCCGCCACCGAGCACACACCGGTGCAGGAGGCCGTGACGCAGGAGTTCACCAATTTGATCGCCGATTGCATGGAGCGCCTGGACACGCGGCACCGCGAAATCCTGACAATGCGCAACGTGCTCAACCTTCCCTACGATGAAATCGCCTCCGCGCTGGGCATCAACGTGGGCACGGTGAAAAGCCGCATTGCGCGCGCGCGCGAAAGCCTGCGCAAGCTGCTGTCCGAATCCGCGCCGGAATACGCAAACGCTTCGGAGTCGTCCGATTTTTTTGAGCACGTGCGCCCCGCGCCCGGCTGCGAGGCGATTGCCTATGCGTGATCATTAAGGACGGCGCCTGGCCGGAAACGTCGCGAAAAAACCGGGACGGTTTCTTTCGCGCCCGCCACGCGCCCGGCAAAAACACCATCAGCCCTTTATCATCGTTAATAGCATTTTGAATTTTTCGACGGCGTGCAGCGCGTGAGGAATGTTGGCGGGCAGGATAACGGCCTTGCCCTTTCCGAGCACAAAGGGGTTGCCGCCGATTTTTATTTCGGCCTCCCCGTCCAGGATTTGCACCATTGCGTCGAACGGCGCGGTGTGCTCGCTCAGCCCCTGCCCCTTGTCGAAGGCAAAAAGCGTGATGTTGCCCGCCTCGTTTTTCAAAACCTGCTTGCTGACGATTCCGCCCTCAGAGTAATCGGCCAGCGCCGCAAATTCCAATATTTTTCCTTTTTCAAACATAGTGCCCATAATTGTTATTATATAATTTTTAATACTCTTCCCTTAACAGATGCCCCGTATCCGCTGATGCTATTCATTAATCGGAAGAATTGTTAAGAGTTGAGGGCAAACGCTACCGGGGCATTTTAATTTAATCCACCACGTTTGTTCGGAATCGCGGATGTCTCTACCCGGCCCCCGCGATTTAGGCTGTGAAAATCCGGCCAATTCATGCTTAAAGGGGCGTGTCATGAAAATCACTTATCTTGGCCACTCCTGCTTCCTCGTCGAAACCTCCACCGCCAGTCTTGTCATCGACCCTTTTCTCACCGGCAACCCGACCGCAACCGCAAAGGCCGACGACATCCGTTGCGACTATGTGTTGATCTCGCACGGACACTGCGACCACACGGGCGACGCGCTCGACATCGCAAAGACGAACGACGCGGTCATCGTTTCGAATCACGAAATCTGCAACTTTTTCGCCGCCCAAGGCGCGAAGGTTCACAACATGAACCCCGGCGGCGCGTTCAAGTTTCCATTCGGACGGGTCAAGCTCACCATCGCGCACCACTCGTCGAGCGAGGACGGCGACAGCTCCGATCCGCTCCTGCCCCCGTATCTCGGCAGTCCGTGCGGAATCATCATCGAAGCCGACGGCAAACGAATCTACCACGCCGGTGACACCGCGCTCTTTCTCGACATGCAGCTCATCGGTCGCGCCGGACTCGACCTCGCCATGCTTCCGATCGGGGACAACTTCACCATGGGGCCCGAGGATGCGATTGACGCGCTCGACATGCTCAAACCGAAAGCCGCGATTCCAATGCACTACAACACCTGGCCCCCGATCGCGCAGGACGCCCCGGCCTTCGCCGCCGCCGCCAAACAACGCGGCCACCTCGCGCATCCGCTCAAACCCGGCGAAAGCGTGACGATCTGATACTATTCACGAGCTTGTTTTGGTCTTTAGCAGGCAGGGCGAACCGTCGCGGCAATTTAAACCGCAACAGCCGCATCGCGGCGGGATCGCCGGAGAAGACCAACGTCCGCTCAGCTCAAGACGCGGGGCGCGTTTTTTCGGAGGTCAGGTTGTTCTCGGTGTTCAGGTGGTCGGCGCCGGTGTATTTTTCGGATTGTTCGTCGGCGTGATAACTCGAACGCACCAACGGACCGCTCTCGACAACACCAAGGCCGATTGAAAGGCCGAATTTTTTCCAATATTCAAACTCCGCCGGCGGCACCCAGCGCTTCACGGGCCAGTGCTGCGGCGTGGGTTGCAAATACTGCCCGATGGTCACGATGTCCGTGCCGTCCGAGACGATGTCGCGCAATGTTTGCTCGATTTCCCCCGGCTCCTCGCCGAGGCCGAGCATGATGCCCGTCTTGGTCGTGAGGCCGCGGCTTTTCGCATGGCGCAGCACGCTGCGCGAGCGGTCGTAGCGCGCCTGCACACGCACGGGTTTTTGCAGGCGCTCGACGGTTTCGAGATTGTGATTGAAGATGTCCGGCCTTGCCTCGAGCACGATGTCGACGTGCTCCATCTTTCCCTTGAAGTCCGGCACGAGCACCTCGATGGCGGTTTTCGGATTTGCATGGCGAATCGCGCGAATCGTTGCCGCCCAAACCGACGCCCCGCCGTCGAGCAACTCGTCGCGCGCCACCGATGTGATCACGCAATGCCGCAGCCCCATCTTCGCGACGGCGTCGGCCACGCGCGCCGGCTCGCCAAGATCAAGCTCCGTCGGACGCCCCGTGGCGATCGCGCAGAAGTTGCACGAGCGCGTGCAAATGTTTCCGAGGATCATCACCGTGGCGGTGCCGCGCGTCCAGCACTCGCCGAGGTTCGGGCATTGCGCGCTCTGGCAGACGGAATGCAAATGGTGCCCGTCGACCAGCTTGCGCACCGCGTTGTAACCCGAGCCGGAGGGCAGCTTGGCGCGGAGCCATGAAGGTTTGCGCGATGTGTCCGCGTGGGCGGGATCGCGCGCGGGTGCGTTTGCCATTGTGTCCATTTTCAAAATCGTAAAACGACAAGGTAACAATAAACCGGCATACGCAAACGGCTTTTTCGCCAAAAAGCGCGTCGCGCATCAAGGCCGGCCGGCGCGTGTTTGCGACACCCCGGCGCGCGCGGTCACATTTTTTCTTCCGGCGTTTTTTTCACGAACTTGTTTTCCGTGCCGCGCATCAGCCGCCCGATGTTCGCCCGATGCCGCACCGCCACAAAAATGGCCGCGCCCGCCGAGATGATAACAACCGAAAACGGCGGCCAGCCCCAAAGGCACCACATGGTGCAGCTCGACACCGGCAGCGAGACCGTCGCCAGAATCGACGCCAGCGAAACATACCGCGTCGTCTGGAAAACCACCCACCACACAAGCAGCGCGATCAAAAGCGAGGGCGCCATCAACACCATAAAACCGCCCGCGCCCGTCGCCACGCCCTTGCCGCCCTTGAACCGCGTGAAACACGAAAAACAATGCCCCAGCAACGCCGCGCCGAGCCCGATCAACGACACCACGTCCCAATGGTCGTAAGCCGCGTCCCACACGCCCATCTTGAAAGCGATCCACGGCCAGCCCGTCGCCACGGCCCCCTTCAACGCGTCCAGCACGAAGACCATGATACCCAGCCGCCTGCCCGGCTCGCCAAACTTCTGGCTCAGCACGCGCAGCACATTTGTCGCGCCCGGGTTTTTGCTCCCCTCCTCAAAAATGTTCACACCCTTTGCGCGCGAAACCACATACCCGAACGGCAGCGCGCCCAGGAAATACCCCGCCACAATCGAAGCTAGAATCGGGATCAACATGGATTTGAGTGCATTGATTGCATACGCGTGAGCGCGACGCGCAAGACCGCTTTACGGGAAAAGTTCCATTATTTTTTGAACATCTTACCGCCAATTCCTGGCCTTAACGCGCCCATTAACGCCACTCATGCCTCGGGTAGCGTCGTGACAGCTCCGCCTTTATCTTCGGATACATGTCGCGCCAGAACGCCGTCAAATCGTCCGTCACCTGAATCGGCCGCTGGTTCGGCGCGAGCACCTCGATCTTCACCGGCACGCGCCCGTGGCCGAGCGTGAAGCGTCCCTCGACTCCATAGAGTTCCTGTATTCGCGCGCTCAATATGGGCGGCCCCTCCTTCGCATAGCGCACGCGCGACCGACGGCCGTTGCCCATCACGAGGCGCTCCGGCAGGTAGTCGTCAATCACGGCCAGTTGCTCCGCCGTCAACCAGTCGCGCAGCACCGGCATCACCGGCTTGCCGCGCACATCCTTCGCGCCGAGTTCGCCGTAACAAATCTGCTCGATCAACGTGGCCCAGTCCGCGTCCGTAAGCGGGTTCACCTCCAGCTCCGGAAACCATTCCGCGAGCCGGTTCACGCGCACGATCCATTGCTCCACGTTTTCATCCCACTGCTCCAGCTTGATTTTGCCCGCCAGCACCTGCTGCGTCAGCAACGCCGCCGCCGCGTCGTAGGGCACATCGTCCGCGCTCGCCCTCGATTCGAGCACCAGGTCGCGAAACCGGCGCTCGCGTTTTGCAATCACGCGCTTCGCCGACTCGTCATAGACGACGCTTGTCGCCTCAAAATAATCGTCGGGGAAAAGTTCCTTCAACCACGGCTCCCGCACCGCCGTCGCCATGCTCAGCAGCACGTTCACCTCGCCGCCCCGCCCCTCGACCTCGCTCACCTCCGCGGCCACAAACAACGGAGCGCGCTGCATCGCGCTCTCCCTCGCCAGCACACCGCGCCGCTTGTGCACCAGGTCGCAACGCAGTGTTCCCGCGTCCAGGCGCTTCGCCAGCTGGTCGGAAAATCCCGCGAGCACGCACTTGCTCACCGCCTCGCCCTCGACGCGTTTCTCGCCCGCGTCGAGCCCCTCGCGCTCCGCGATTCGCAAAAACTCAGCAAACAGCGGCCCCACCTGGCGCGCCCCCATCGAGTGGATTCCCAGCCGCCGGCACGCGTCCATTGAGTAGCGATTCTGGTCGGCAAACCGCCACGCGCGCATGAGCAAAAAGAAATCCGACTCCGCTTCCTCGCCGAGCAAGTCCTCGCGCGCTTCCTCCACCGCGCGCGGCACGCCCCGCAAAAGAAAATTTCTTCCCTGCACAAGCGCCGCCATCATCGCGACCGGCCTCACGCACCCGCGCGCATCCGCCTCCAGCAACATGCGCGCGTAACGCGGATGCACCGGGAAACGCAGCATCCTGCGGCCGGTTTCGGTGATCGTCGCATGCGCGTCTTTCTCATGGCGCGCCACCGCGCCCAAATCCTCGAGCAACATTTCCGCGCGTTCCAAACCTTTCGCGTCGGGTTTTTCCAGCCACGGAAAACCGGCCACGTCGTCGATGCCGCTCGCCTTCAACGTCAGCACCACCTCCGCCAGGTCGAGCCGCCTCACCTCCGGCAATTCCTGCGCCGGACGCTGCGCATGCTCGCGCTCCGTCCACAGCCGCACGCACACACCCGGAGCCGTTCGCCCCGCGCGCCCCGCGCGCTGGTCCGCGCTCGCCACGGAAATCTTTTCGATCAGCAGCGTGTTGATCCCGCGATGCGGATCGAACCGCGCCACGCGCGCCAGCCCGCAATCAATCACCACCGTCACGCCGTCAATTGTCAGCGATGTCTCCGCGACGTTTGTTGAAACAATAATCTTGCGCGCGTCATAACGCGCCACCGCGCGATCCTGCGCCTCCGGCGGCAGCTCGCCATGCAGCGGAAACACCACAAAATCGCGCAATTCGCGGCTGCCCTGCAAGGCCTGCACCGTGCGCGAAATCTCATACGCGCCCGGCATGAACACCAGAAAATCGCCGCCCGCCGACTGCGCCGCCACGCGCGCGCATTCGCGCGCCGCCACATCCCATACCGGCTCGCGCTCAAAATCCGCCGTCTTTTGCAGATACTCGATTTTCACCGGAAAACTCCGCCCCTGCGAAACCAGAACCTCGCACGGCGACAGGTAATTTTTCAGCGCCCCCGCGTCCAGCGTCGCCGACATCACAACAATCTTCAGGTCGGGCCGTGTTGACTGCTGGATTTGCAACGCCCTCGCCAGCGAAATGTCGCCGTAGAGATGCCGTTCGTGAAACTCGTCAAACACGATCACGTTCACGCCGCGCAAAGTCGCGTCGAACGACATCTGCCGCAGCAAAATCCCCTCTGTCACGAAGCGGACTTTTGTGTGCTTGCTCAACCGCGATTCCAGCCGGATTTGGTAGCCGACGATGTCGCCCAGCGGCGTTTCCATTTCCTCCGCAACGCGCTTTGCCAGCATCCGAGTCGCCAGCCGGCGCGGTTGCAAAACGACAACCTCGCCGCCGTCGAGAAATCCGTGACGCAACAGCATCTGCGGAATCTGCGTCGATTTGCCCGACCCCGTCGGCGCCTGCACAATCAACCGCCCCTGCGCGCGCACGGCTTCAACAATGGCGCTCTCAAGTTCATAAATCGGAAGTTCGCGAGGATTCGGCATGATGTCGGAAAAACAAAACGGGGAAGCGCCAAAGGCATTGCGTCCGGGCCGCGCCACGGAAGGCGGCCAAGCCCGCGCCGCAAAACACAAACGGCGTTTTAGTTTAAAAAATCGGCGGAGGCGCGCGCAATGAACGCCTCCGCCGATGAAAACAAAACCCGGGTCTTAGTGTTTCACGTCCACGCGCGCGCCCTTGGGCTGGGCGATGGCGGCGAGCGTTTCAGTGAACCACGGGGTGTCGATGTTGAAGGGTTTGCCGCCCTTGATGCGCGGGAACTCGATTGCGCGGAGCACGCCGCCCTGATCCTCGTCGTGGCCGATCACGCCGCTCTCGCGACGGAGCGCGCACTCGACGGCGAGGTCGGTGCAGCTCTTGATGAGGCGCAAGTCGTCCACGTTGGCGGCGGCGGCGCGGGCGAAATAACCGCTCTTTTGCACGAGCGTTTTTTCGGCGCCGATCATTTTTGCGAATTGCTCGCCGAACCACTTGCCGGGGTTCACTGCGTCGAGCTTCACGTGGCCGAACGCGTCGCGCGGCACTTCCTGTCCCTTGGACTCCATTTCGGCAACGATGGACTCCACGCCGGCGCCCTCGGAGATGAAGATGTTGATGTTGTCCTGCTTGTCCATGAGGGCCTTCAGGCGGGCGGCCTCGGTCTTGAGATCGACGGCCATTTCGGGAATGTAAACGCCGTGGACTTCGAGGTTGGCGCGGGTGAGGCCGAGGCCGGGCGCGAATTCCTCGCGGTCGAGCAGCTTGCGATAATCGCGAGCGGTGGCGGCGGTCAGCCAGCCGCAGTTGCGGCCCATGACTTCGTGCACGATCAGCATGCGCGGGTTCGCGCCATGCTCGGCGACGACGTTGCGGAAATAGCGCGCGCCCTGCTCGGCGGCCGTCCACGCGCCGAGCGACTGGCGGATGGGATACACGTCGTTGTCGATTGTCTTGGGCAGGCCGATGACGGACAGGCCGTAATTGTTCTTGGCAAGAAACGCGGCGAGGTCGGCGGCGGCGGTGTTGGTGTCGTCGCCACCGATGGTGTGGAGCACGTCAACGCCGTCCTTGATGAGCTGGTCGGCGGCGACTTTTTGCGGGTCCTGGCCTTCCTTGACGAGGCCGCGCTTCACGCAGTCCTTGACGTTGGTGAGCTTGACGCGGCTGTTGCCGATCGGGCTGCCGCCGTGGCGGTGCAGCACGTGCGCCTGGGCGCGCTCGGCGGGGCCGATCTTGTAACTGTCGCCGAGCAGCAGGCCCTTGTAGCCGCCGCGGTAGGCGATGATTTCGATGTCGGGCGCAATCTCGGTGTAGCGCTCGATCAGGCCGCCGATGGCGGAGCTGAGGCACGGGGCGAGACCGCCCGCTGTGAGGATTGCGACTTTCTTGGGTTTTGTTGTGCTCATGATGGAAATTTTGGATTTTGGATTGCGGATTTTGGATTCAAAAAATGCAAGGCGCAACCGCCCGTCAGTTGTAGCCAAAGCCGGCGCCCGCGCCCGCGCCAACGGCCTCCTCGACCTCCTCTTGCTCGGGCGGCAGCTCCTCAAGCGGCGCGAAGCGTTCCGATGTGAAACCGAGTTCCTGCTTGGCCGCGTGAAACGGGTCGGGCGGATTTACCAGCTCCTCAAGGAGGATGCCCACGGTCGCGGATTCGCCGCCCTTCACGATTTTCTCGCGACCGAGAAACACCTCGCGAATCGTGTAGGTCTTCCCCTTTACGGGAAGCTGCAGATAGATCGCACGAATGAAATCGTTGAACGTGTCATTGATGCAGACGACTTTTTGTCCTTTGACCATGGTTGAAAAAGAACGGTCACTTTGAGGCCTCCGCCGTCCAAGTGCAAGCGGTCAAAACACGCGCGCCGCCGGCGGCGCCGATTTTCTTTGCTCGCGCGCTGCGGACGATCCGCTTAACACCTCGCCCAATTCTCATCATGACAACTCCCGCCGCGCTCCCCGCCGACATCACTTCCGAATCCCCCTGCCCTTGCGGCAGCGGGCAAACTTTTGGCGCATGCTGCCAGCCCGTGCTCCAGAGAAAACGGCCGGCCGCCACGGCCGAGGCGCTCATGCGCTCGCGCTTCACCGCGCACGTCGTCCGCGACTACAAGCACCTGCACCTCTCCTACGCCGGCACCGCAAAAAAACCCTACGATGAAGTCCGCGCAAAGGAAAACACCTACGACTTGGAATGGACGCGCCTCGTGATTCACTCGCACGAAGCCGTCGTCAACGGCAACCCCGACTCGTCCACGGTCGAGTTCACCGCCTACTTCCTCGACGAGGAGAAAAACGAGCATCCGCTCCAGGAAAAGTCCGCGTTCACGCGCACAGGCGGCGAATGGATTTACACGCGCCCGATCCGCACCGGCCCCGCGCCCAAGGTTTCGGCAACGCCCAAGGTCGGGCGCAACGACCCCTGCCCCTGCGGCAGCGGCAAAAAATACAAGCACTGCTGTCTCTGATAGCACGCGCGCCGGCGACAGCTTGTTGCGCGGCGCCCGGGCGGTTTACTTTGCGCGGTTGGCCGCGGAGACGTTGATCGGCAGCAATATGTTTGCGGCGCTTTGGCTTCCGCCGCCGATGACGAGCGGGCTCTTGCCGTCCCACTTCTCGACAATCTGCAATTCGATCAAGGTCGGGTTGTCGCGAAGCGCCTCGCCGCGAATGCGGATCGCCTCGGCCTCGCCCTTTGCGCGGATGATCGCCGTCGCCGCCTCGATTTCGGTCTTTTGTTGCGTGAAGCGCGCCTTGGCCGCCTCCTGCTCCTGGACCATCTTGGATTCAATCGCCGCCTCCAGTTCGCGCGACAGCGTGGTGTCCTCGATCACGAGGTCGACGATGTTGAGAATGTCCCCGATTTTTCTGCGGGCGTTTTCGAGCGCGTGGTTTTTGATCTGCTCGCGCTGGCGCACGATTTGCTCGGCGCTTTGCAACGCCGCCACTTCCTTGAGCGCCTCCTGCACGCGCGGCGCGATCAGGCTCGTGAACGGATCGCCCGCGTATTCCTGGTAAATCTTCACGACCGATTGCTCGGGAATGCGGTAGAGCACGCGCAGCTTCATCTGCACTTGCTGCAAATCCGACGAGTAGCACTCCGACGGCAGCTCGCGCGTTTGCTGGCGAATCAGCACGGGGATCACCGTCGAGATAAAGGGTTTTTTCACGCCGAAGCCCTCCGGCTCAAATTGTTTGCCGACGGTTCCCAGCGTCACAAGCACACCGCGATAACCGGGCTCGACAACAAACGTGGCCTGCGCCGCCGCGACGATGATTACAAGGATGAGAACGATTGGGCCGATGACTTTTGCGGGTTGCATAATGTGTATAAAAAGCGGGCATACGCCTCCGTGTGCAAGCGCTGATGCGCCTCCCCTGAAAAATTCGCGCACTTTGGAATCAACAAACCGTCCGTGTTCTGTTTCATTTCCACGCAAAACCACCACGCCCCATGAAATTCCCCGCCGTCGCTGAAATCCAAGGGCTCTACGGCCCGTTCACCTTTCCCGAGACGTTGCTCCAGAAAATCTGGGACCGGCGCGATTTCGACACGCTTCACGCCGCAACCGTCGGCGGACAGCGCGTGCGCATCGGGCACCCCGGCCAGTGGAATCACGGCGGCGGGCCCGATTTCAAAAACGCGCGCCTGCATATCGGAAACGCAAGCATCACCGGCGATGTCGAGGTGCATTTGCGGGAGGCCGACTGGCACGCGCACCATCACGCGAGCGATCCGGCCCATGCAAACGTGGTTTTGCACGTCGTGCTTTTTCCCCCGCAATGCGCCACGACCCGGGGAGTCAACGGTCGCGAAATCCCGGTCCTCGCGCTTCTCCCGCTCCTGCACCACGACCTCGAGCAATACGCGGCGGATGATGCCGTCGAGCGTCTCGCCGCGCATCCGCTTTCGACCGCCGGCAAAAGCCTTTCCTCGCTCACGCCCCCCGAGCTTTCCTCCGCGATCGCGCATCACGCCCAAAAGCGCTGGCATCAGAAAATCCATTTCGCCAGCGGGCGCGTCACGCGGCTCGGCTGGGACGACGCGTGCCATCACACCGCGCTCGAAATCCTCGGATACCGGAACAACCGCCCCGCGATGGTTGCGATTGCCGGGGAGCATCCGCTGGAAAGCTGGCCGCAATCGGTGAGCGCGCAAAATGCCATTTCGTTCGCGGAACGCATTTTCAACGAACAGACTGACAACCGCGCGTGGGCGCCGCGTTCCTCGCGCCCGGCAAATCATCCGCGCACCCGCCTGCGCCAGTATGCCTTGTGGGCATCGGCGCGCCCCGCGTGGCCTCAATTGCTGCAAAAGTTTGCCGCGGGATTTCAAAAAAACGAGCCGGCGCCGGCCAGTGTCGCTGAGTGGCGGCGCGTGAACAAGGCCGCCTCGCTGCGCAAACGCATCCGCATGGAAATCTGCGGCGACGCGCTTGGCGGCTCGCGATTCGACACGCTTGTTTGCGACGGTTTTCTGCCGCTTCTCGCCGCGCAAAATCACGCGCGCGAGGAGACGCTTCGCGAGGCGTGGACGAACTGGTTTGCGGGCGACATGCCCGCGCGTTTTGCCGCATACCTCCGCGCGCTCGGCATCACGGGCGCGTCGGGCACACCAAACCACAACGGCGCGGGCCAAGGTCTTCTCGGCTTTTTATTGGAAACGGAAAATGCCGCCGTGTGAGGAGTGGCGTGGCGCGGACTATCCAAAATAAAACCGGAGTGGCGCGAGGCCACTCCGGATTAATTTTAGGTCACGGAATAAACGGGGCTGCCGTCACGGGGAGCGGCGCCGGTTCATCCAAAACACAGAATTTACTTTGCTGCCTTCGCGGCGGCGTCGGCCAGTTCCTGGGTGACAGCGTTGATCCAGTCGGTGAGCTTCTTGGAATCGGCGTCCTTGAGGCCCTTGAGGGCGTCGGCGCTCTTGCCAGTGATTTCAGCCATCTTGGTCGAGAGGGATGCGATCTTGGTGTAGTCCTTCGCCTTGTAGGCGACGGCGACCTCGTTGGCCACGTCGGAATAAGCCTTAACAAATTCGTTGGTCGCGGCATTTTCAAACTTGGGCGCGTTTTGCGTGGAGGGAAGCGCTTCTTTCTTCGCGCCGCAACCGGCGAAAGCAAGAACGGCGAGGGCGATAACTGCAGTGTAGATGAATTTCATATGGATGGTTTAGGTGGATTAGTGTTTGTTTTTTGCGTCGGTCGAAAAACCGGATCAATCGGGTTTTCACCGGCGCGAGCTTTGACAGACAGGCATTCTCGCACGGGTTCCAGTATAAAATAACCCCCGATTTTTCGTCCACCCATCTCCTTGGCCTTCAACTAATTGCGGAGTTAGAAAAATGCGTTTTGTTTCCACGCGGTGTTTTTTCATGCGAGACTCACGCAGCCTTGGTCCAACTTGCCGCATCGCAGCGCGTCTCGTCTTTCCGTTGCGGCGGCATGCCGCGCGAGGGCGGTTTTTAGAGAAATAATACTGCCGTCGAAAGAATCAATGGCGTCCGACAGCGGCGGCGGTCAGGGGCGCGGGAGCGTTGGCGGCGACACTGGGGCCGGGGTGCCTGGCCATGTTAATGGCGTCGTTCAACACGCGCAGGGTTTCTCGGAGGTGGATGTCGAGTTTTTTGGCATCCTCCTCCAGTTGCTCGTCGCTGATAGTGGTCTCGTCGCTTCCGGTGGCTGACGCGTCAGCGCCGGGCTGAGCATCGGCATTACCGGAGCTGGCAACACTGGTCCCCGCCAAGCGAATACCGTCCGGAAGGTTTTTGGGAATGGCGCTGCTTTGGTCGGGAAGCGCCGGCTGCTTGTCATCCCCGGCGTCAGGGGTGGATTCGGGGAGGGGCTCGGCGCTCGCGGGAGGGACGGTGTTTGCCGAGGGCGTCTTCGAGGCCTTGCGCCTTTTTTCCTTTGGCGGACCGAGGAGAAACTCCTTGGAAGTGTAGCCGACGGCGGCGGCAAGGCGGTTGCGCTCCTCGTCCTGCCCTTTCTTGAATGCTTTGTCGCGGGCTTGTTGCGCGAGTCGTTCATCAAGGTTGAGCGACAGGATTTTTTGCTCCTGGCGCGTCTTGAACCAGTCGATGCTTTTGCGGAAATAACCAAACTCCTCGAGTGATTGCTGGCGTTTTTCACTCGCTTCGCGAAGAGCCTCGAGAAGATCGGGATGGAGGGCGGACCCCTCGTATCTGCTCGGTGTGATTTCGTCCCATGCAAGCGCGCGAGGAAGGCTTTTTTCACCGATGGGCAGGTAGTCGTCGATCGACGGCAGCGGGATGTCGGAAACGACGCCCTTGAGCTGGGTGGAGTCGCCGTTGGGGAGGTAGAATTTTTGAATGGTGAGCTTCACGCCGCCGGTTTTGCTGTTGAGGCGGGCGAGCGCGGGGACGAGCTGCTGCATTTCGAGGAGTTGCTGCACGGTGCCTTTGCCATGCGTGGAGCTGTCGCCGACAATGATGGCGCGGCCGTAGTTTTGAAGCGCGCCTGCAACGATCTCGGAGGCGGAGGCGGAGAAGCGCGAGACGAGCACGGCAAGGGGACCGGTGTAAAGGGGCTCGGGCGCCTCGCTGCTGTCCACCTGCACCTGGCCGTAGTAATTTTTGACTTGGACAACGGGACCGGCTTTCACGAAGAGTCCGGTGAGCTTGATGGCCTCGGAGAGGAGGCCGCCGCCGTTGCCGCGAAGGTCGATGATGAGACCCTGGATGCCGGTTTCGCTTTGCTGAAACTGGGTGATGAGCCTGGCAATATCCTGCGTGGCGCTGGGGCTGGGCTCGCCCTTGTCATTGATGCCGGCGTCGTAGAAACCGGGGAGCGTGATGACGCCGATGGGCGTCGTGCCCTTGCCGTCAGGAGAGGGAACCTCGTGGATGGCGCCGCGCGCGCGCGAGGCGTCGAGGCTGACAACATCGCGCGTAATGATGATTTGTTTGCGCTGGGAGGAGTCGGCGGCGGGAATGACGGTGAGGTGAACCTTGGTGTCTTTTTTGCCCCGAATAAGCTGCACAATTTTGCGGAGTTTCATGCCGATGACGTCAACGGGCTCATGCCCGTCCTCGGCGACCGCGATGATTTTATCCTTTGGCTGAAGTTGTTTGCTCAGGTCGGCGGGGCCGCCCACGACGACTTCCTGAATGGTGCAATAATCATCCTCGATTGAGAGGACGGCGCCGATGCCGATGAGCTGGAGTTTGATGCCGATGCTAAACTCCTCAAGGGTTTCGGCGGACATGTAGGCAGTGTGCGGATCGTAGAGATGGGCGACGGTGGTGAGGTAGGTTTCAGAAATGTCCTTCGGCTCAATGTCGGCGAGATTTTTGAGCCAGCGTTCGTAGCGCTTGCGAATATTTTTCCCGGCGTCTTCGAGACTCTTTTCGTTGAGCATTTCGCCGATGATTTCGTTTTTGAGGCGTTGCATCCAGAGGGCGTCGGCCTCGGCCATGTCGACGGGCCAGGGGGCGTCCTTGCGGTCGTAGAGGTAGCCGTCGTTTCCGGCAAGGTCGTCGGATGTGATGGCGTCGAGTTTGTCGAGCGCCCATTTGATGCGGTCGGTGACGCGCCTGGCATAGACACTGAAAATATCGTAGGCGGGGTCGGTTTTGCCGAGGCTGGTGAGGTTGTTGTAAACCCAGCGCGGACTGTAACGGGTGGTGAACGCAACCTTGTCGGACTCGAGGAAAAAGAGGCGCTGCCCGTCAAAGTCGGTCATGAAATTGGGGATGATCTCGGCGTAGTCGGCGGGCCTGACGGCGTTGCGATTGTAGTGAAATTGCTCAAGCAGGGCGACGACACTGGCGGCCTCGCGGTTGAACCCGGGAGCCGGCGCGAAAATGCGGTCCTGCGGCGCGGTGGCGGCCGATTGCGCGCGCAGGCATGAGCCACCCGAGCCAAGTGAAAAAAGCGCCGCGGCCATCACTGTGAAAAACAGGGAGGAAAATGCGCGGGCAGAATGTGTGAACTGCTTCATCAACGATGCGAAGGTGCAGAATGTAAAAAAGGACGAATTGTCAGCCAAGCATCTTCATTACTCCGGGCGCAAAGCAAAGAAGATAATTGCGTGGGGAATTTGCAAAAAACGGAATCGTTTGGTGACATTTAAACAAGTGCCAAGACAGAGTTTATAAAATATTCTGCATCGAAAACGCATCTAAAACCCGGCCTGAAATGTGTAATTTCCCGCGCCGACACTCATGATTTTATGGCGCCGTTTGTTGTCAGGAAGAAAAATGGTCGCGCTTGTGTTCGGGGGCACGCTGACGCGCAGCCGCATATTTCCGTTTGCGTCGATTTCCCAAGCGGACCGAATCAGCCCGGCAGGCGAATCAAACGCCGCCTTCGCCCATGTCACCCCAACATCCCCGGGATGGGGCGGGCGTATTATGAAATGCTGAAAGCCGGGATGCTCCGGGTCGCGCTTGATTCCAGCAATACCGTCAACATACCAAGCACCCGGAAACAAATACGAGCTGTGCAGGAGCGAGTGCCCGCGCAGGTCTTTTTCCCACATCTCCCAAAGTGTCGTCGCGCCATTTTCCCGCATATAACCCCAGCTTGGGTAATCCGTTTGCGATGTCATGGAATGGAGCAGATCGTGCCTGTCCTCGTCGCGGAGCACCTTAAAAAGCATCGCACCCGCGGTGATTCCGGCGTGCATGCGGCCTTTGCGCACGACCAGGATTTCATGCTCCAAGCGTTGCATGACCTCGCCCCGCAATTTCGAAGGCATCACATCCGCAAGCAATGCGCCTGCCAGGCACGCCATTGATCCGTCGGCATAACTGCTGTCGCCGGCGTTGTAGTATTTTTCATGAATCGCGCGGCTCGAAACGCGGGCTTGGTTTTCCCATTCCGCGGCCTCCGCCTCCCTGCCAAGGACGCGCGCAATCTTCGCCGCCGTTTTAATATTATACACGCGATAACAATTATTAAGACACAGTGTTTGCGCGCTGTCGTTGTTCATGCCCTCGGCGGTCGCGTTTGGCCAGAGCCAGTCGCCAAGAAAATCCCACTTGCCGCCAAAACGCTTGAGCAGGCCGCCCTCGACATGCGTGTCAAGAAACGCGAGCCATTTCTTTATCATGTCAAAATTGGTTTCGAGAACGCGCGCGTCCCCCTCGTGTTGATAAAGATACCATGGCAGGACAACGCAAATGCCGCCCCAGCCGGGACCGCCGCCGCCCCAATAGGTCGGGGCCGTGTGCGGCATGATGCCGCCTCCAAGAAGCCGTCCGCTGGTTTCCGCTTTCCGCGCATAATCCGGATCATTCATGCTGCCAACCATCGCCTCGGTTCCCTGCACGTCGCGCCAGTCCTCCAGCCACTTTGTATAAAACGCGGCCATGCGATAATTATACATGGCGGTTTCCGCCGTCGCATGGGCGTCGCCACCGTAACCCATTCGCTCGCGCTGGGGACAATCGACTACCATCCCGCCAATCGAGAGGTTTTCAAATGTCCAGCAAACACGATTATATATCCAGTTTTGCAGGGGATCGGAGCACTCGAACGTCGTTGCACGCCCTACATCCGTGCGCACATTCCAGCCGCGAATATCATCAAGCGCCGGTTTCGCCTTGAGGCCTTTAATTGTGATCCAGCGCCCGGAGCTATAATTAAAGCGATTGCGGAAAACGCCCCGCCCCGATGCTCCGATTATATATGCGCTTCGATTCCGGAAAGTCATTTCGTTCTGCTGTCTCTCGGAAAACAGAAAATCAATCCGGTCGCCGGGGTTCCCCGCGATTTTGATTTCCGTCCAGCCGGCAAAATTCACCCCCATGTCAACACGCCAGACGCCATCGCCACGATCTTCAATTGCGACCGGGCGGATTTCGTCGAAAAGGCGATTTTTCTCAACCCGCTGCGCCGTCACCTGAAGTTTCGGATTATATACTGTGGCACTTTTCCAATTTGTATCATCAAGGGAAACACTGGAAAAATCATCCATCTCCTGCTCCCGCAAACCGTCAAAGATTTCGCCGCCCATGTTGCCAAAATCCCAAGTGCCCAAAAGCCTGTTTGGGCTTGGACGTGTTTTCCATGTTTCATCTGTTTGCAGGCGAAGAAGGGGCGATGTGTCGCTTCGATTTTTATAAATATCCGCCTGCGCGCGAACGATTGGCGTGCGCGGAAGATTTTCCGTTATATAACCGGGAAAAATCGACCACGACGCGCCCAGCCAAATGGTAATTGCGTTTTTCCCCGGCTGAAGCGCCCCGGCAATATCGTAGGCGATATATCGCGCCCTCTTTGTATGGTCGGTCGCCGCCGGGGAAAGCACATGGTGGCTGTCGATTTGTTTCCCGTTCACATACAATTCATGATAACCGACCGAGGCGACGAACAGGACCGCGCGCCCCGGTTTTTCATTTAGCATAAATGTCTTGCGCAACCAGGGATCGGCGAGGTTGCAGTCGCCTTTTTTCATGCCGATTTTATAATCAAAAACCTCATCGGAGCCGATCCACTTCGCGCTCCATTCCGATTGTTCAAACAAACCGGTCGTCCATTCGCTTTGCGCGGGCGGCGCCTCGATGCCATTTTCATCTTTCACGAGCAGCGTCCATGTATAACGACGGTCGGACTTCAGCGACTTTCCCTGATACTCGATCTGCTGCATCCGATTCGATGCAACCCAGTCGGAATCCCAAGCGGTGCATTCCCCGCATTTAACAATCACACGATAGGCAGTCTGCCCCTGACCGCGCCCGTCGGAGTTTGCAGCCTCAAACGCCCAACCAAACCGGGGCTTCCTTTCATCAAGCCCCTCCGGCCTGTCGAGATACTCTGTTCGCAAATTAACCGGCTTGATACTGCATGCCGATTGTGCGCCCGCAAAACCGGAAACAAAAAGACCGGAAATAAAAACGAGGAAAGAGTGAAATAATATTTTTTTCATAGAGGGACTATAAAGGGTGAATCTCAGATTTTGAATATCAAAGAGAACCTTGCACATAGAACAGCCAAACGAAGTCAATGGTCCGCCTTTTGTTGCGTGCGTTCGAATACGAAAAATCTTCTCTAAAAGCAAACTCAAGAAGGGCGCGAACGCCTGCCTTGGGCTATGAATACAAAATTAAGCACGACTCTGATGATAATTTCGATCACGGTCCGCATTGGCATCCGTTATCCCCACATTTACAAAACCCACCTCCGCAATAGTTATCTCTGCCGCAATCGGGGCATGTTACAGGTGGGGTAACCTCGGAGCCGGGGCGGGATCAATGTCATCGGGGTCAATCCACCAAGGACAAGTTGTAAGGCACGCTCCGTCACTGCCGCACATAGGACACTCTTCCATGCATTCGCCAAAACAAAGCCAGCCATAGTCGCCACAAAAGATGCATGTGGGACAGTTACAATTCCGATATCCACAATGGGGACATGGATCACAGGAACAACCATCGCTGTCGCACTCTGGACATATATCAGCGCACATGCAAAGCCAGTTGCTGAAGCCGCATAGGGGGCATTGGTCGCTGTATTCGCAGTCATAGGTCTCATTGCCGCAATCGGTGCATGTTTGCATGCACTCGCTGCCCGGGCAATTAGGGCTCCCGCAATTATCGCACGGGGAGCAGTCTCCGCCGCATTCGAGATCACCGCAACTGGAGCAGGGATCATAATGACTTCCGCCCTCTCCGCAATCCTCGCAAGCGTGCGCTTGTTGGGTAATTAGGATGACACAAGACGACAGCAGTAGGTATTTTAATATATTTGGAGTTTTCATCGTAGGGTTTGAGTTTTTATATAACATGTTTCCGAAGGGTTTATCGAAAACTAAATCTATCAATATTCTTACATGCAGCTTGAGTATTGTGTGAAATAAAATATGGGTAATATTAAAATGGGATGATGTCCGATGCACAGGTGTAATTAAGAGCGTGATTGTAAAAAGTGCGAACATGGTATTCTTTTTGTGCCGTAAGGGTTGCGCGGATTGCCGTTTTACTTGCCTTTGTCCGCGCGTTGCGCACCCTGACCGCCCTATGAACCAGACCCCGCGCATACTGTTATTGTTGCTGGTGTTTGTGCTCGTGCCGCTGCATTGCCATGCGGCTGATGAAGAGATCATCACACTCGACACGCTCACTGTGTCCACCAAGAGGCATCAGTGGCGCTACTCACGCTCGGAGCATTTCGAAATTCTCTCAGCTGTTGACTATACCAAGTTTGTTTCGCGTGTCGTGCAGCGCGCGGAGCAAATCATCGGTGTGTTTGAAAAAAACAGCCCACTCTTTCGAATGCAGCGCGAGTTGCCCGCAAAACTCATCTTTATCAACGACCAGGGTGTCGATCGTTACCTTGTGCTCGCTGGCAAGGAAGACCTGCGGCACGCCCGCGATAACCCACCGCTGGGCGTGTTTCCGGATCGCATATTATTCATCCCTTCGAGACAAATTTCCGTGCGCGGTTTCCACGATGAAGAACAAGCTGTGTTCTTAAAGCTTATCACGCAAGCATACCTCGATAACGAAACGCCGTTTGATGAACGCGTAACCGAAAATGCCATTGACCTTGCGCTTAATTATTTGCTCATGTGCGTCGATATTCAGACCGGGCGAGGCAGTCCGCCGTGGCTTGCGACGGCGCTCAAGTGTTTGCGCGGTCACACGCAATCCACGCCAACGCCCTCAACGCCGAGCCGTGGATTTGGGTCGCCAATCTACAAGCGCAAGTATCGACCCTCATGGTTTTCGATTAGCGATTATGAAATGCTCGTCGGGCGCTACTGTGTCGCATGCGAGACCTTGTTTTTGAGCAGGGCGTTTGATTATCCACGCGAAGACGACAAGGATGCCATCGAACGGCGAAAGAAAATCTGGCTCAATTACGCGCTCGCGCCAAATGCGAGCCTTGGCGTTTTTCTCGAAAACCCGGTGAGGAAAAAACCAAATGTCGCGATTCTGAATGCTGCGATTATCGCGGAGCGCGAGGCGCGGGACTTTGTGTATTATTGCACATTCGTTGCGGACGCTAAAACGCGCATGGCATTTGCGCGGTTTGTCGTCCGCACGAGGAAACAACGACCAAACGAAGTCGTTTTTAAGGAATGCTTCGGCATGGACTACGACGCATTTCGCGCGCGCATGTATGATTTTTACACACAGCTCGGCAAAAACGACCCCGAGCACAAGGACAACCCGTGGGGGCCGCCTGGGATTGCCGTGGCGAAATTCAAGAGGGAGAACATTCCCCCCACTCCGAAGTTTCGCCCGTCACGCCGCAGCGAGACAGCGCGGATTCTAAGCGATTGGTTCGCGCTTTGCGGCGCGCGCGACCTGGCGCGCCAAGTGCTGGTCAAGGCCAACGACGAATCCGCTCAAGTGCGAAGAGATCCGGAGTTTGTCGCCGCGTTTGGCCTGAGCGAAGCCGCACATGGGCGGAAACACAGCGCGGTCGCCATGCTCGAAAAAGCCATGGCGTCGAAACAAGTCGTGCGCCCCGAGGCATGGCGCACGCTTTCACGACTGCGACTCGAAAACCTTTTGGAGCTAAAAGGTGAAAAGCATAGACTGACGAAAGACGAACTGAACACCGTCATCGAGCCGCTAGCCGAGGCGCTCAAGCAAAACGGCGCGTCGCAGCAGACGTATGTGCAATTTGCGCAGGTATGGACGCACACGGATGTGAAACTGCCGAAGGAATATCTCGACATGCTTGCAGCGAGGGTTCGCGCGTGGCCGGAAAACGAGGAATTGCGCAAGGTGATTGAAAAAATCCGCTGAGTCAGCGCCAGCCGGTGAAATCAAACGGGACAATCTCATCGGACACCGTTTGCACCGCGCGTATCCCCAAATTTTGGGATACGCCTTTATATATTACCGTTCCCCGGATTGCAGCGCGTGCAATCGTTGTGTGAGCGGGTAGAGTTTTTGGGTATTATTCTCGAGCACGTAATAATGGCGCAGGTAGCAGATTTCGGTGAGTGTGAGAATAATCGTGACCGCGAGCATTTGCCAGGTGGGCAGGAATATCGCGCCAATGGCCGCCGCAAGCAGCAGCATCGCGAAAAAGAGCGTTACGAGCAGGTGGATCAGGCGTTCGTGCTGAAAGGCCTGTGTTTGCGCAAGGTGATAGGCAAGCAGGGCGCGAAGATGCCCGGGGTGCCTGTTTTCGCAGGGAGAGGATTCGATCGCGGCAAGCTCCCGCTCCATGCGCCTGATGTGATCGAGCAGTTGTTTTTTCATTATTAAGAAGCTCCCATGCCCGCACCTATTTTTTCCTCGGCGACAGAAACCATTCCCTGGCCACGCCGTAGAGGAAAATCGCCAGCAGCGCGAAGGGGATCAGCGAAAGCAACCCGGCGTGGGGGCCGTTGTAAAGCGGGTTGTGATTTTGCGCCCAAGTTGCGATGGCGTTGTCCGCGCCGGGGAAAAAGCCCGCCAGCACCGCAAACACAATGCCGCCTATCGCACCGCCCGCGATGTAGCCGGACGAGAGCAGCACACCGGGGCTCTTGTCGCTTTCGGCATTAAACTGCTCCGGCGTGAGATTCGCGTGGGAGGACTTCCGGCTCATCCAGCGGTCGATCAACCAGCGGATCATGCCGCCCGCAAGAATCGGCGTCGTGGACGAAAGCGGCAGATACACGCCCACCGCAAACGCGAGCGCGGGAATAAAGGAAAGCTGCAGCGTCACCGTGATCATCACACCGAGCAGCACCAGCGCCCACGGCAGGCGCTGGTCAAGAATGCCCTTAATTATATACGACATGAGCGTCGCCTTCGGGGCGACAAACTTGCGCACCTTGCTGCCGTCCGGGCGTGTGTCAAACGAGCCGTTGATGCCCGGATCGACAAACCAAACCGCCACGCCTTTTTCATTAACCAAATACTTACCCTCGATGCCGGCCTTGGGATCGGTGTTGTGCCAAGTGTAATAAACGCCGGAGTCGTCGCGACTTTGCGGGCCGTGCAGCGATTCCTTGCGCGAGAGCGCGCTGACATCGACCTGGATTCCCGCGGGGGCGACTTGCGCGACCGGCACATAAACCGTGCTTCCGTTGTTGAGCAAGCTCAGCAGCGGCCCGAGCACGAGCGCCGCCGCGAACGCACCGATCAAAATCGCCAGTTGCTGCGAGCGCGGGGTCGCGCCGAGCAGGAAACCCGTCTTCAAATCCTGCGAAGTCGTGCCGCCGTTCGACGCCGCGATGCACACGATCGCGCCAACGGAAAGCGCCGTCACGTAATACTGGCTGCCCGTCCATCCCACGATCAGGAACACGAGGCAGGTGAACAGCAGCGTCGCCACAGTCATGCCCGAAACCGGGTTCGACGTGGAACCGATCTCGCCGGTGATGCGCGACGAAACCGTGACAAACAAAAATCCGAAAAGAACAATGAGCAGCGCGCCGAGCACGTTCATGTGCAGCGAGGGCGCGAGGGAAATGACCGCGATGAGCGCGAGAATACCGATGAACACGGTTTTCATCGGAAGGTCGCGCTGCGTGCGCGCGGTGGAGCCGTTTTTCCCGGGGGCGTTTTCGCCGGGCCGCGGCATCCCGCGAATATCCGCGAAGCCGGCCTTGATGCCGCGCCAGATGGCCGGCATTGCCTGCACCATGCTGATGATGCCGGCGGACGCCACCGCGCCCGCGCCGATGTAAAGGATATACGCGTCGCGAATACTATTCGCTCCCTCGATGGGCATTTCACTGATGGGAATGGTGCCGGGCTCGACGATGCCGTTGATGCCGTCGCCGAAAAATTTTATCAACGGAATCAGCACCAAATACGAAAGCGCGCCACCCGCGCACATGATGCCCGAGATGCGCGGCCCGATGATGTAGCCGACGCCGAGCAGCTCCGGCGAAACCTCCGCCGAGATCGAACCGCCCGCGAGCGGTTTGCCGAAAATTTTCTGCGGAATATCCTGCCACCCGCGCATGGCGACGTTGAGTGTTTTGTAAACGAGCCCGATTCCGAAGCCCGTGAAAATCTGGATGGCGCCGGGAGCATTGCCTAGCCCGGCGGCCTCGGCGGCGCGCATATCGGCCTGGGCGGAGGGCGAGGCAACGGCGCGATCCCGCGCGTTGGCGCCGGCCTTGAGCACGGCGGCGCACGCGGTGCCCTCGGGATATTTCAACTTGCCGTGATCCTCGACGATGTGCGTGCGGCGCAACGGAATCATCATGAGGATGCCGAGCAGCCCGCCAAGGATCGCCACAAGCATCACGCGCGTGAGCTCAAGGTCGAAGCCGAGGATAAAAATCGCCGGCATGGTGACGCCCACGCCGAACGCGATTGACTCGCCCGCGGAACCGGCGGTTTGCGTGATGTTGTTTTCGAGAATGGAGGAGTCGCGCACGCCGAGCTTCGAGAGCCCGCGAAACAGCGCCAGCGAAATGACCGCGACCGGGATCGACGCGCTCACGGTGAGGCCGACCTTGAGGACGAGGTAGAGTGACGACGCGCCGAAGACCATGCCGAGAATCGCGCCGGTGAGGACTGCGCGCAGGGTAAACTCGGGGAGCTTGGTGTTGTCGGGTATGTAGGGCTCGAACGGCTGGGGGGCTTGGTGTTGCGACATGGATGTGGGCAAAATGAAGAACGCTCATCATGCGCGCGAAGGCGCGGACTGCCAAGTCTGCTTTTCAGCGGAGGGCAACAGAACGCGGGCGGCGCGACGCGTTTCAGCGCGTCAAGTCGTAGAGCGCGTAGCCGGCGCGCAGGTTGGGAAACGCGTGGCAGGGTGTTTTCCAGTCGCCGCGCAGAAATACGCGGCGCGCGACGCGAATGTTTTTTTCCGCGCAAAACTGCTCGAAGTCGGCGATGCTCGCCAGGTTCGCCGGACGGCTCTCGTGCCACGGCGTCGTGTAGACCTCATTGCGCGGCTTGCGTCCGTGAAAAAACGTGTCGAGCCGGTTTCTCCAATAACCGTGGTTCACAAAACCGACCGCCACGGCGCGGGCGACGCGCAGCGCCTCCGCGATCACCGCCGCGGGATTGCCGACCTCCTCGAGCGTGCGCGAGCAAATGACGCGCGAGAAGTGTCCGTCGGGAAACGCGCGCATGAACGCGAGCATGTCGCCCTGATACGCCGTGATGCCGCGGCGTATGCACGCGGCGATTTTTCCGACATCGAGATCGACGCCCACAGCCTGCACGTCCTTCGAGTGCACAAGCGACTCGAGAAGCACGCCGCGCCCGCATCCGAGGTCGAGCACACGCGAGCGCGGCTCCACCCATTCGGAGATGGTTTGCATGTCAACGGTGCGCTTGATGGCGGGCTTGGGGGCGGTGCGTGTCATTTCAATTTTTCCCAATATGGAGCAAAAAGGAACAACGCGTCGAGCACGAGACTGTGCGTGATTTTGCCCGTGCGCGCCCACTCGTAAACCTGGTCGACGGGAGCAAGCGAAACCTCAATTTCCTCGTCCTCGTCCCATTCGACGCCCGTTGTCTTTTCACATTGCCCGGCAAACACAAGATGGCAGCTGTTGTTCAAAAACGCGGGATTGGGATGGATGCTTCCGAGCAGGCGGGCGTCGCGGCTTTCGTAGCCGGTTTCCTCGCGCAGTTCGCGCAGGCCGGCGGCGACGGGATCGGTCTCGCCGGGATCAATGACGCCGCCGGGGATTTCCAGTGAAAAATCATTTATGCCAAAACGAAACTGGCGCACGAGCACGAGACGGTGGTCGGGCGTGAGCGCGACGACGTTGACCCAGTCGGGCGCGTTGACGACGTAGAAATCGCGCTCCGTTTTGCGCGAGGGATGGGTGTAGCGCGTCGCGCGCAAATCGAAGATGCTCGTGCGCGTGATGACATTGTCCGCGCCCTTCTCCCATCGCGCGGGCGCGACGGGGCTTGGTTTTGTTTTTTGTGACGGCATGGATTTTGAAGCTCAAACCGGGCGGCGCGGGCGACGGCGTATTGTTTTTTTGGATACAAAAAACCTCCCGGGCCCGGGGGCGCGGGAGGCTCCTTTTCAGGATGCGAAATTTATTTCTTTGGAAGAACGATGCGCTGGCCGATGGCCAGGCGGCTCCAATTGATGCCGGGGTTGACGGCCTCAAGCTGCGCCTGGGAGAAACCGGTGGCGCGGAAAATTTTGGTGCCGTTGTCGCCGCTCTTGACGGTGTAAACATCCGTTCCGGCCTCGACGGGCGCGGCGGCAGTGGCATTGCCGGCCGCCGCTTGTTGCGGGGGGCGGGTGGTGGCGCGGGTTCCCATTTTGTCGAGGCGGTCGCGAAGCGCCGTGAGCTGCTCGGTGACCGTCCTGAAGGACGCGTTGGTTTCCCTCGCCACGGTCATGAGGCTGTTGTGCGTGTTGCTGGCAACCTGGTTCGCGTTATTGGCAACCTGAACGGCACCGGCAACCTGCGAGAGCTGTGTCTCAATGCCCGCGACACGATCCGAAAGGCTTCTGATGTCGGCGATGTCGTTTTTAACCGACTTGACTTGCACGAAGGCAAAAATCGCGAGCAAAAGCGCGACGCCTCCGGTGATAACCCCGGCCAGCGGCAGGTAGTTGGTGTTCGATTCGTGCGAGGAAATAGTGTCCATGGATTAAAGATTGCTGAATTACCGTTAGGGTTAATGAGTTGCCGTAGCAAGCAGAGAGTGCATTAGTTGTTCACAGTTGCGCTAGAAAGTTGACAGGTTGGTTTCGGGAGGTTCGTGTGTCGATTGTTTTTATCACCGACGGGGTGTAGCTTAGCCTGGTAGAGCGCCTGCTTTGGGAGCAGGAGGTCGAGAGTTCGAATCTCTCCGCCCCGACCAAAATTGCCGTGAATTCGGATGAATTGAGGGGGGAATTTTGAAGACGTAAAGGAAGGATAAATTTTGAAATTTCAAAAAAACGCCCCCGTTTGCCGGGAGCGTTTTTGGAATTCAAAGCCGCGATGTTTCGCGAAGTTCGGGCGGCTATTAAAACTAGGCTGCCGGGGTCGCGGCCGCGGTGGCGCCGCCGGAAATACGCTCGCTTTGATAGCTGGCGTTTTCCGCCCAGATTGTGTCGGGGGCAATGTCGGCCACCTGCTTGTAGAGGCCGATCGCCTCGGCTGCGCGCCCGGCGTCGGCGGCAAGCGTGGCGAGATGGTAGGTGGCCTCGCCGCGAATGACGGGCGGCTGGGTGGCGTCGTTGGAGATTTGCTTGAGCCGGGCCTCGCCGTCCGAAACGGCTCCTCCGAGCACTTTCGACATGGCCGCGCCAATGAGCGCGCGGCCGGAAAAGATCGGCGACTTGGCGGCGGCCACCTTGTCGTAAGCGGCGGCGGCCGAGGAGTAATTTTTCGCCTGGTAATCCTCGTCGGCGATACGAAGCTCGGCGGCGGTGGCGAGGGGATGCCCGGGATGCGCGGTGATGAAGGCGCGGAGCTGGTCCGTGGATTTGGCCATGGCGTATTCGAGGCCGACCTTGTCGGCGCTTTCCTTCTGCATGTTGCGGAATACGCCGACGCCGGCCACCACGAGGATTATGACAAAGCAAATGATGTAGATGCTTTTCTCGTTCTTGAGCCAGAAGCTCTTGAGTTGCTCGTCCGATGTGGGTGCGCGAGGCGTCTCGTCAACGGGTTTCTTCGGGTTGTGTGCGTGCGGAGGGTGGTTCGACATGGGTGGAAAAGTGTGTGCTTGCGTGCTGTTAAAAACGCATAAGAGAACAAATGCAAAGACGGGTGTAAAGGGAGGAAAGATTTGTTTGCGAAACGGGGCGCGTCCCAAAATTTTTTGAAAACACACGCGCGCAAGATGCGGCGGCGCGGCATTGCGCGACATCGGATTATTGACACCCATGGCGTAAAACATAGTTTTACACCATGATCAAAACCATCTCCAAAATCGGGAACTCGCAGGGCATCATTTTTGACGCCGCCCTGCTCGACATGGCCCGCCTCGCGGTCGGGGATCAGGTTGATGTCACCGTGCACGACGGCGGCACCGTGACGCTCACCCCGCTCAAACGGAAAATCACCGCCGGGGACGCGCGCGCCTCCGCCAAAAAACTCATCCGCAAAAACGCCGGGGTTTTCCGGAGCCTCTCATGAAACGCGAAATCGCCCACCTCACCGTGGCGGCGGTTGAGGCGATTCACGACGAGGCGCTCGCCGCGCATGGCGGCGCGCCGGGCCTGCGCGATCGCGGAATGCTGGAATCGGCGGTGCTCGCGCCGCAGGCAACCATGCTTGGCGAGCCGATGATTCAAGACCCCGTCGAAATCGCGGCGGCGTATCTTTATTATATTTGCCTCAATCACCCCTTCCTCGACGGAAACAAACGCGCCGCGCTCGGCGCGTGCCTTGTTTTTCTCGACCTCAACGGGCTTCTTGCCGACGAGGCCGTCACCACGAAGGCCGCCGATGCATGGGAACGGTTTGTGCTCGATGTCGCCGCCGGGAAAATCGACCGCGTCGAATGCGCAAAACGCCTCGAAAAATTGCTGGGGTAAAAAAAGCGGCGCTGAATGGCCAGCCCAACGGTGCAGAATGGCAGAAGGGAATTTTTGAGCATGACAAGGGGCCGACGCCTTCAAGTCACCACCTCAAGAATCACGTCCACGTCATCCGTTGGGCGCACTCCGGAAAGATCGGGATTATCCAGCAAAAAACCCACGATGGAGCCGCCGACAAAGGCATAATCCAGCCCCAGTTTTTCAAGCCGGTCGGCAATTGCGCGCAATGCTCCTAAATTAGAGCTTATCCCTGAATAATACATGACCACGGATTACACGGATATACACGGATGCAGACTCCGGATTTTGGTATTTATCCGTGTAATCCGTGGTCAAAAAGATTGGAAAATCTTAATTCTGGATAACCGCTTAGGCGGCATGGGGTTTCAAACGGTTGGAGAGCTCCTTTTCCGCGAGCTGCCGTTCGCGGGCGCGTCCGATGCGGATAGCATCGACAAGTGACAGCATTTCATAAAGCGCGGAATCGCGTTGCGCCGCGCCGGGCACGCTTGGATAGAGAGGCTTTACCGCAACGCCCTGCACAGTGCCATCAGGCGCGGGCCACACCGGGGACATTTGCCCTGAAATTTGAAATTTGTCCGCCAGCGTCGGCGCGGCCCAAGCGGTCGGCATGCCGCGAGTGACCTCCTTGGTTCTTGCGGGAAATGCATACGGCACACCGTGAACAAGAAACTTCATCAATACGTCCCGCCGCACGATTTTGCTTTCCGGCTCAACCAAACGCGCCTCGTCCAAGCGCCGGACTGCCGCATGCGCTTCCGACGCGCTCATCCCCAGTTCCCGTCCCAACTCGGCATAGCTGAGCAAGTCGCCACCCAAGGTGAATTTGAGCGCAACAACAATGTCTTGTTGCTTGATAAACATGGGAATACATTATTCGCGAATTGCGAATAATCAAGTGATAACATTGATTGCAATCTTCCATGCTCTGCGACTCTGCGGCTTGTGCCACTTGGAACATTGGGCATCCTGTCAATATGGTTGACGGTTTTAGCAGCGTGAAGCGACAAACCAGCATGCTTGGGCGGATTTGCCCAAAGATCTATAATGACAAAACACCCTCCTATGTCATCTCCTGTTGTTTCTTTTGTAAGGTCTGCTGTGATATTTTTTAAAATTATTATGTGTATCATGTTAATTGAAAATTAGTTAGATTTACTGTAATAACATGTCTTAACTTTTATTATTGACACGGCCCTAATTTTAAACCACCTCAAAGCACATGAAGATATCCAAGAAATGTCCAGAAATCGACTCGCTCCGAGAGGCGATCCAAAATGGTAAGGAAGTTATGGCATTCAAGATAATGGAAGCAGATGGGCTGTATGATGGAGACAAAGACTTCATCGTCAGCTATGCGCGCAACGCAATCGTTATTCATGACCGCTTAGTTAGCGTTGCTGCTGCGCTAGATAAGATTGAGGCAGAGCTGTGGGATATTGAGAATTCTTCGTGGTGCGGTGGTTTTTTCGTGGATTCGAATGCTGAAAAAGTATCTCGGGCATTTAATGATCTTCTGGGTAGCGACAAGCCCGGGATTGATGAACGCGATAAAGTTGAAATCAAGATAACGGAGGGCATGATTCGACAAAATTTACTGACTTTTACCAAGCCTATTAAAAAAGGGAAATTAAAGGCCGGTCAAAAAATGATCCTAGAAACAAAATCGGAAATAGTAGAATCGGAAATAATTCAACCAGGTAATAAATTGAGAGAGCGGGGCGCAGTAGGACGTTTGTATAGGGAATCCCATGCCCAACCTAACGATTTGCTTATTTTAACCCGCATAGGCCAAAAGGAGGAAAACCGATGGCAAGTTACGATAAAGCCACACGTTAAACCACTTATTTTGTAATTCTCACCGATACTCTTCACCCAAACCAAGGATGGGGCTTCTGTATCATATATTTGAATATTGAAAATATTCCGCCCGTTACTTCGGTCTGCAGCGAGGTAAAGAGAGAGCGCTAGGCGAATAATCTTTGGACTGCAGTTCAAATTTTAAAAAGATATTACCCTTAATCAAATACTATAATATTATGACTCCAACATTAAAAATTACTGCATATAGCAATCGCTGGCAAGGCATGATACTCGTTTTACAGACACTCCACGAACGAATCGGCACGAATACAAAGCAAGAGGTAATCGATCATATAACTCGCTCCGGTTATTACGATGTCACAAAACACGATCTTCCTTCTTACGAAAACAAGAAAGAGCCAAAATATCACACGCTTCTCGCCTGGGCTCGTAAAGATGCCGTGATGCGCGATTTGATATTAAATAATGAACGCGATGCTTGGGCTTTAAGTCTGTATGGCCGCAGAAAAATTGAAGAAATACACCGTGCTTTTGCCAATGGAACATGCGATGTGAGGAAGTGCTATCTCTGGACACAGAAATTTAAGAAAAAACTGATTCCATCTTATGAACCTTCTGGTGCAGATTCAAAAAGGCCAGAAAAGATTTGTTATGATTTGCTATGAAAATAAAGCAAAACTACATCCGCTTATTTTTACGTTGATTTGTTTTGCTAAAGTGTGTCCCGACATTGCTTTACGGCTTCAATATTTTTTGAAAATTATGACGAATAAAGTTTAGAAACCTAAACATTATGACAGCACAATTCGGAGACCAGCTTCGTTACAATGGTAAAAAATACAAAATGGCAACACAGCCATTTGACATATATTTAGAGACACATAACATACAGACAGTATCAGAATGCACTGCAAATTGGAGAGGCTATTACGGGGAATGGGAAATAATAAAAGGAAAACTATTTCTTGTGTCTATTTCTGCCAATATCCGGAATATGGAGACGAAAAGGAAAATTTTTTATTCATATAAAAATTATGCTGCTGTTGACTTGGAGTATTTCTTTCCGGGTCAAAAAAAAGTATTTGCAGAATGGTTTTCTGGAAAAATTAGACTACCCGTTGGAGAAATGCTAGCGTATATACACATGGGGTATGCATCAATATTTGAAAAAGATATAATTCTTAAATTTAAAGATGGCATCCTGATTTCCGAAAAAGTGATTAACAATCGGGAAAAATTAGTTATTAAAACTGATTTTTCCTGACTCGCGGAAGACAAAAGCCTGTGCAGTTTTAACCCGAGTTCGTCAGTTCAAAAAACACGAGTGTTGGGAATCAACGGATTGCGCGATTTAGTGGGCGATTTTCGGCACTACATTCGCAATTTGACGAGCTCCTTTCGGCAGGCGCAACCCGAGGTGCGCAAGCAATTGCCCCAACTCGGGCTCCGGCGTGCTCACCACTCGCAAACGCATTTGCGCCTCTTCAGCCGCGCGTTTCAGAGGAATGATCACGTCCATGCTTTTGACGCCCGCCATTTCCTTGACCAGTTGTCTCGCGCTTGTCCCAAGGCCTTTCGCACTCATCCATTGCTCCAGCGAGCGCCACATCGCCAGCGCCGATAACGTCCGGAATCTTGCGCACATTTTTTAAAGCTATAGCAGCGGGGGACTACTCCCGATGAACCAAAAAACTGAAAACCCAGATGAAGGC
>NZ_JAQFIT010000022.1:0-32519 GCF_029504805.1 Ereboglobus sp. PH5-5
CGGCGGGTAGGCGGCACTTGCACGGTTATTTGAGGGCTCACCCGCAGGGTGAGCGCAAATCGGGGGCGCTGGCGTTTCCATCTCCCTGCTCTTACCTCATTTACCCCCGCCTGGCTCTCTTTTTCATTTTCCTTTTTAGGATAAACCAGCTCGATCTTCAAGGTCGAGAAAAACGACTCGTTCTGGGCGTTGCCGTAACAGTTGCCGCGACGGCTCATGGACGCGAGGATGTCGTGCGCGGCCAGTTGCGCGCGAAAGCGTTCGCTCGCGTATTGGACGCCGCGATCGGAATGCAATATGAGCCCGGACGCGCATTTGCCGCCCCGGCGCAATATGGCCATTTGCAATGCGACGATGGCAAAGTCGGTCGCCAGCGACGCGCTGAATGCGCAGCCCATGATGCGCCTGCTGTGCGCGTCGATGACAACCGCCAGATAGAGCCAGCCTTCCGCGGTTTCCAGATAGGTGATGTCAGTGCGCCACACCTGGTCGCACGTCACGGGCGCGGCGGAGCAGGCAAGCCGGTTTGGGGCGATATGGGGCCACCGTGGGCGCTTTGGGTCGTGCGGGGCCGGTAGCGTCCGCGCTGGCGGCCCCGCAGATTGTCCTCGCGCATCAGGCGCGCAACACGGGTTTTGCCGGCGCGCCGGTTCCGCGAGCCGTTTTCCCACGCATAGTAGCCGGCGAAACGCTCAGTATCTCGCACAGCACCAATATTGGATAATCGTTTTTTACGTGTTTTATCAGGGCATAGCGTTCGCGGACGGGTCGTTGAAGATGGCCACCGTTTTTTTAGTATCTCGCAGCGCATTTGCAACGCGCGGTTTTCGCGGCTCAGGCGCGCCAAGCCGCGCCTGAGCCCGTCGCCGCCATGCCCTCAAGCCGTTGGTCGAAATACCAAAGTGCTCGGCGGTGAGCCTGAGGCTCGTTCCCGTGCTCGTCTGATAGGCGAGCACCTCGTTTTTGAATTCCGGCGCGTAGGCTGGTTTTGTTTTGGCATGTTTCTTTTGTGGTTATGCCTGCACCTCCTGTCCACTAATCAGGGGTAACCTCAATTTATCAGCTTATCACACACAGTGCACATTTACCTATAGAGAGCATCGCAAATCGGGCATGGATTATGCGTTGTATTCGGCGAGCGCGGCTTGCATCGCCAATATATTTTCACGCGGGGTGCCGGGGCTGGTTCCGCCGCCCACGGAGAGGATTATGTTTTCGCCGCGGCTTTTTTCCAGCACGTCCAGCGTCGCCGCGCGCACTTGCTCGGGTGCTCCTTTCGCCATGATTTCGAGCGGGTTTACGTTGCCCATCAGGCAGAGGCGGTTGCCGACGCGGCGTTTTACATCCGCGATGTCCGTGTGCTTGCCCCAGTTGAGCACGTGAAAACCGACGTCGGGCAGGTGCTCCAGACATTTTTCTATGGAGGCGTCGTTGTGATAGATTTTTATCCAGTCCTTCGGGAATGCGTCGCAGATGCGTTTCAAATATGGGTGACAGAATTCCATGTAGTGCTCCTCGTTCACGAAACCGACGATGTCGTCGAGCAGCAGGAATCCCTCGACGGTCGGGCCAAGTGCCGAGACTTGCGCTTTTAGCCAGTCGATTGTCATGCGCGTGCACAGGTCGAGGAGCTTGTGCGCGTAGTCGGGGTTTTCGACGAGGTCCATCATGAGCTCGGTGACGCCGCGCACGAAGCTCGCCGTGCACACCGGGCCGCGCGTGACGGCGAGCGGGAGCGTGTGCCCGGCGTCGAGGATTCGCTGCCGGTGCATGCGCATGCGGTGCAGCGTCATTGCCATGAACGAGTCGTGCTCCACGTCGTAGGCGGGGAGGTTGTCGATGTCCTCAATGCGCGCGAGCATGTGCTGGTCGCTTGGCGTGTTGCCGGGGAAGAATTGTATTTTCGCGCCGAGGACGGACGGCTCGGCGGCCATGCCGTATTCCATCCACCAGGGCGGGACGAACATGATGTCGGGAAATTCGCGATGGATTTTCAGGTGCGACTCAAACCACAATTCCGGGTTCAGATAAAAATCCATGTGGTTGATGCCGAGGTAGCCGGGAATCCACGGGCTGTCGATGATGAGCGCCATCGGAATGGCGTCGAGTTTTTCGCCGCGCGCGGCGCGTTTGAAGGTGTTCCATTGAGCGGGTGTCATAAGCTGTATTATTCGCGGGCGCTGGATTTGATTGCTTGCTCCGTGGTTGTGGGGCCGTGGACGATGAGCTTCCCATCTGGCAATATTTCCATTCTGTCGATAAAGACCACCCGCTCCCTGCTTTTCTTGGTGCGTCCGTGATACACACAATACAGGGTGCCGTTGGCATGCGTGAAAACCATGTTGTGGCCGGTGCCGGTGACGTCGCCGCCAGTGTTGGTGTTTTTCTGGAGCACGGGATTATTGTCGGCCTTCTTGAACGGGCCGAGCGGGTTGTCCGATGTGGCATAACCGACGGCGTAGTTTTGGCCGCCGTAATAATTGGCCGAATACATCATGTAATAAGTGCCGTTTTTCTTGAATATAAACGATCCCTCGGTCCATCGGCGGTTGACTTCGCGCGAGGTGACGGAGCGGCTTTCCCATTCGGCCTGCTTGTCATCCAGTCGCTCGGGTGGTCGCAGAAGAAGCTTGGGGCTGCCAATGATACCGGAAAAATCGGGCTTGATTTCAACACCATAAACCCAGCTCTCCTCAATTTCTTCGAAATAACCGTTCCTCCGCGCCCAATCAGAAATCTCGCTCGCCACAGGATTTTTATAACAACAACGTGAATAATATAAATAGACGCGCCCACCCTCAAAATACAAATTTGCATCAATAATAGGATATCCCGGGTCGAAAATCGGACGGTTCATCAAATCCCTGAACGGTCCCTCCGGTCTGTCGGCAACGGCCACGCCAATGCGAAAGTTTTCCTTTTCGTTGTTCGGGTTATCCTTCCAGTCGGCACTGAAAAGCATATAATACTTCCCATCGATTTCGTAAACTTCGGGAGCCCAAAAGTCCTTCACCGTCCATGAACCGGGCAACGCCCCTTCGTAAACGCGCCCCAATTCCTTCCAATGCAAAAGGTCGTCGGAGACACATGCGCGAAACCCTTTCTCATGATCGGTAGTGCCATACATGTAATACTTTCCATTGGAAGCCTTCAGGACAAACGGGTCTCCAAACTTTACCGCAAGCGGATTTTTGTAGGTCACGGGCGAGGGGGTGTTGATTTCAACCCTTGTGGAGGGCGGCCCCATGTAGGCGCGCTTCATCCCTCCCAAATCTATTACAATTTTTTGGAGCACAATGCCGGGATCGCCGCAAATCACACGGAGCGTGTGCCTGCCGGGCTTGGATATGTGCAGGGTTGTCTTCTTAATGGCGCAGTTGCGAAGCACATTTTCATACCAATCCTTGGCATACTCAAATGACGAGGACGTGGGCGTCAGCACGGCGCCATTGTCTATGCAGATCCCAAAGCGGGTTTGTATGTTTGTGGATTCATGGCCGGCAAAACCGGTATCGGAATAGAGGGGGAAGGTAGGAAGTGCATAAGTGTAAACATCAACCGACCCGTGATGAAATGTATAAAAATCATATTCAAGTCCCGGACTTTTCAAATTGGCGGCGCCATGCCTTGGAGCCGTCGGATCGCCAAGCTGCACGGAAACATCCTCAAAGCCAAGATTAGGGATAATGCGCATCTTAACCTTGGCATTCTCCGTCTTGCGGTGAAACCCCGCGGCTGGAATCGAGACACAACCGTTGTCCTCCACATAAAGACCGGCAATCTCGTCCAGCGAAGGCACCCTCGGATTGAACACGGAGACAAGCACCTGCTTGATCTCCCCGCCGGCGGAAATGTTAACAGCGCCCAACACATCGTCGCCACGCGGAACCACGCCCCAGTCGATCGACACGTGGACACGCTCCTCCGCGGCCGTCCGTCCCCGTGTTTTATCAATCACAATCCACGGCGCGGAAGTGGACAAGCTCCAGTCAATCGGTTGCGCGCTTTTATTGTATATGTCGAAATAATATGAGCGCTTCAAAAAAGGATTGAAAGAAGGCAAAGCATGATAACTGCGGGAGCCCAGTGGCGCGTCGCCGCCCTCCACTTGAATGCCAAAAGATTCGCGCTCGGGCAAAGTGAGCGAATCCGTTGGAGGCTGTTTATAATATGAAGTCGGCCCGCCCATGCGCAACGACATGATGCCGTTCCATTTGCCGCCGAGCAGTTCATTGTATTGCTTGGTAATGGCGACAAGTCCGTCATGGCATTGTTTCGCCTCATCACGCAGCGAGTTGGTCGCTGCGCGCCCTTGAGCGGCATACCATCGGTTTTTTTGCGCGGTGAGATGCATCTTATTCATAAGCTCCGCCCCCCGGATGGGATGATATACAAGTTGAAAAAACGCCGGCTTTGCATCCTCGGGCAACTCCAGCATGAGACGCTCCGCAAGCCTGGCCATGCGGTCACAATCGGCAAGCCGCCGCTCAGCCTCACGGTAATTAGTGAACGAGAAATCCGTGTCGGTGGTTCGTTCGCTGGGATGCTGGTTGGAATTCCATTCATATCCCCAGCCCATTAATTCGGGGCGGCGCGCGAATGCCAAACGATAAAATGTGGTGGTTATATCAAACAGGTCCTTGTAATATTTCTTCCCGAACATGCTTGCGAGCCATCTGGCGTTCCACGAGTCTATGTTCTCGTAATTGAATGCGTTTATATCATATGCCATTTCAAGAAACAGCGTCATGGCGGATTCGCATGATTTGATATCACCGACATTCAGCAGCCATATCCGGTCGGCGGTGGTGTCGTAAGCCTTCCGCAACTCCGAAAACATGAGCGCGGGCGGTGTCGATGCCATCCAGAGATAGTCGTGCGGCTTGCCGAGATATGACACATGATAATACACGCCAGAGCGTCCGGAGCGTTTTTGCTCCCCTGGGTTGCTGAGGCGCTTCATGTAGCCGTAATTGTCATCGGGCCAGACAATGGTGACATCGTCGGGCAGTTGCAGGCCGCTGGAGTAAACATCAAGCACCTCTTTGTAGGGGGTAAACGCCTGCGGGATTTCCGTGAGGGGCCGCTTGAGCTCATCGGACAGAATTTGGCGTTGATCCGCGAGAGCGCCCTGCATGATGCGCACGCGTTCCGCCATGTTGTTACTACCGCTCATGGCGCGGTCATGCAAGCCGCGCAAGGCAAGTGTATAGACATTTTCATATTTTCCGTTTTCCTCGACGCGCCTGCGAAGCACCCGGTTTATAGCATCCCGGTTTTTCACAAAATCCCATTCCCCCATGGTCTTCCTGTCCCACTCCGAGGCATTATTGAACAAAAGCGGTTCGCAATGGACCGAGCCCATGACTATGCCATAGGTGTCGGCGATAACCTTGTTCTCCGGAATTTTATTGAACGCGGTGGACGCCTCGTGCATTGCGGGGCAGAGATAGTTTGCCTTGAGGCGGAGCAGCAGTTCGCAAACTTTTTCATAGGTTTTGGGGCCTATGTTTTTTCGCTCTGGCTCGAAAGTCATCTTCGCCCAACGAAGCAGCCCCCAGTCCTCGTCGTTTATAAAAATACCCCGGTATTTGACGGATGGCGGGCGCGACACAGCGCGCTTTATTTCCAGGACTAACTCATCGCGTTTTTTGCAAGGCACATCGGCCCACCAATACCAGGGCGACACCCCGATCCTTTCGGAAACATCAAAAACACCGTAAGCCGTGCCGCGGCGGTCGCTGCCCACAATGACAAGCGCTCTCTCGACACCCGGTTCGGGGTTGCGCAGCACCTGTATTAGATAGCACTCCCACTTGCCGCGTATGGCGGAGACATCAAGCCTGCCCTCGGATATCCAGCGGTCTATGCGACTGCTGGAGCCGATGCTTCCAATAACAACACTATTTTCGGAAAGTTTAGCCGGCGAAGGCTCGACCTTTATTGTTTTACCAGTGACACGCTTGACATCGTCCGCAAAGAGTTGGGCCGCTTTTCCCACGAGCACAGCGTCGTTCTTGTCGTGAACAATCACGCATCGGGCCTCAGGGCGAACCAACACAAAGGAGATTGCGTCCCGCGGCATTGTCTCCGGCTGCGCGCAAGCAACAGAGGCCTGCCATGCGAGGACGGTCAGAATTAAGGCGTATTTAATTCGTGTCATGATATTTTAATATGCAAATCAGTCAGCGGGCGAGTGTCGGCGGGGGGCCGGCATAGGTGCGCTTCATTCCACCGCAGTCGATTACTACCTTTTGCAACATCGCGCCGGGATGGGCGCAGTATATTTTAAGCGTGTGCTTGCCCGGCGAGGACAGGTAGTGCGTGGTTTTATTGATGCGATTGTTGCGCAGGATGCTCTGTATCCAGGGCGTGCTGTAATAGGGAGCGCCGGACTCGGGCAAATAGACGGGGCTGTTGTCCACCATCACTCCATAACGCGTGCCGTGGCTGGAATTGAGGGGGAAGACGGGGATCATGTGAGTATAGACATCCACCTGACCCGCGTGAAATGTGTAAAAATCATATTCGACGCGCGGATAGTTGCGGCGGGCGGGCGCGACGTAATTGGAAGTGAGCACGAGACTGTCCAGATATTTCGGCACAGCCAGGGGCTCGCCAAGTTGCAGCACCCTATTGTCGGTGCCAAGGCCCTCTTTTATTGTGAATTTAATATCATCATCCTCAATCTTCCGGTGAAACCCGTCCGCGCTGATGCTGACCTGCCCGTTGTCCTCGACGTAAAGCCCTTTCAATTCATCAGCCTCGGGCGCGGCGGGATTAAAGAGGGGGACGGTGACGGTCTGCTCCCCGCCGGAGGTGGCGCTGATTTTTATGGAGCCGAGGACATCAGTCCCCCGCGGAGCGGCTCTCCAGTCAATGGAAACCTCGACGCGAGCCTCGTCAGTCGTCGCACCGGAGGTCTTGCTTAATATTATCCAGGAAGCGGACGGCGTGGCATTCCACTCGAGGGTTCCGGTTCCCTTGTTGTAAATATCAATATAATATGCTTTTTCCAGATACTTGCTGAAAGCCGGAAGAGTGTGCGGGCGAGGAGTTCCGAGATTATAATCCATGCCCTCCGCCGCCACGCCCAGCCTCGGGACAGCGTCGAGCTTTGGAGTGGCAAGACGAGGAATCTCGAAAGAACGCGCGCCGCCGTGGACGAGTGACATCATGCCATTCCATTTGCCGTTGAGAAGCGTGTTATACTCCTTGGTGAGCGCCTGCAAATCCGCGCAGCGTTGCAACACCCGCTCCTTTATTGCGCGGGCAGAAGCGCGTTGTTGCGCGGAATACAACCGGTTTTTTTGAGCGAGTAGTGAAATTTCATTAGCCATCGCCGAACCGCAAACGGGATAATGCACAAGCTGGAAATACGCGGGGACCTCATCCGGGGGGAGTGACTTTAGTATGGCGGCGGACTTTTGCGCGATGCGGGCATAGGCGGCAAGACGCAGGTCGGCCTCGCGACTATGAACGATGGAAAACTCGGTGTCGCCAGACTTTTCCATGTATTCCGGTTTGCGGATGAATGCGAGATGGTAATAGGTTTTTATAATATCGTTGAAATCAGCGCGATGCCTTTCACTGAATATTTTGCAGAGAAAATCAACAGGATGCTCGATTATATTTTGCGGATTGAAGCTGTGGATGTCCCAGGCCATATCCATGAAAAGGGAGATGGCGTATTCGGCGGGCTTGATGTCGCCCACGTTGGCCAGCCAGACGCGGTCGGCGGTGGTGTCGTGCGCTTTTTTCAACTCGTTATACATTAGCGCGGGAGGAGTGGTGTTTATCCAAAGAAAATGCCTGGGCGGGCCCCAGTATGAAAGATGATAATAAACGCCGGCCCGGCCCGGGCGTTTTTGCTCGTCCGGGTTGCTGAGGCGCTTCATGTAGCCGAAATCGTCGTCGCCCCAGATAATGGTGACATCGTCCGGGAGCCTTAATCCGTGCTCATAGGTTTCGAGAACCTCCTTGTATGGCGTGAATGCCTGGGGAATTTCGGAGGCGGGCCGTCCAAGCGTGCTTGAAAGTATGCCGCGCTGGTCATCAAAAACTTTTTCCAGGAGGCGGGCCTGCTGGGCAAGGGTGAGATTGCCGGCCATGACCGAATCGTGGATGCCCCGCATGGCGAGCGTGTATACATTTTCATAGCGCCCGTTTTCGTTAACACGCCGGCGAAGAACCTTGTTTATGTTTTCCTTGTTGGTCGCGTAATTCCATACCCCCATGGTTTTCCGGTCCCACTCCGATGCGTTGTTATAGAGAAGCGGCTCGCAATGGACGGAGCCCATGACGATGGCGTAGGAATCCGCGACGACCTTGTTGTCGGGATACTTGTTAAACGCGCCAGTGCAGGAGTGCATGGCGGGGCAAAGGTAGTTGGCCTTGAGCCGCAGAAGCAGCTCGCAGATTTTCGCATACGTTTTCGGGCCGATATCGCCGAGTTCGGGATCGTATGTTTTCGAGGCCCAGGGTTTAAGCCCCCAATCCTCGTCGTTGATAAAAATGCCCCGATACTTTACGGACGGCGCCTTGGAAACGGTTTTGTTTATATCGAGTGCAATCTCGCTTTGTTTTTTCACGGGCACATCCGCCCACCAATACCAAGGGGACACGCCAATGCGTTCCGAGATGAAAAACAGGCCGTAGGCGACGGCGCGGCGATCGCTGCCTGCAATGACGAGCGCGGTTTTCACATGCGGCGCGGTCTCCGGGAAAGGCGCGTCTATTTGCTGTATTATATATTGTTCCCATTTCCCCAGAATGGGCGAAAGGTCGAGTTTGCCAGACGAGGCCAGTCGGCGGATATGCGCGTTTTTCTCCACGGTTCCGGCAATGATTATATGCGTCACATCCGGGGGGAGACTTTCCACTACGGCGGGTTTTGTCGCGGTCACATTTTCCACATCGCCGGCGAAAAGGGCGGCCACCTTGCGGACGACTTCATAATCAGCCGAATCGACGCAAATCACCGCACTCGTTTTTGCAGTGACAAGCGGAAACTCGCGCGCACTGGACTGCGTGCAAAAGATTGGTGCGAGAGCGGCAAGGAACGCCGCCAAGATGCGGCTTTTATTTCTGAACATCATTTTTGGCGGGTGATTTGGATTTCCGCGGAATTTCTGGAACACGGGCCAGCTGGCCAAGCAAGTCCGTTACAACAGAGGGATTACTCTTGGCAATGTTGGTCGTTTCGCCGGGGTCGGAAATCATGTCGAAAAGTTCGAGCGATCCCTCAACGGCGGGGGCCTTCGAGGGGTGCGTGACGAGCCGCCACCGGTCAGTTCGAATCGCTCGCTGTCCCTCGCTCCAATAACTAATGGCGGGCTTCACGGATGGCGCGGCGGGGTTGTCGATGTGCTTGCGCAGGCTGCGTCCGTTGAGATTTTCAGGCATGGGAAGCGCGCAGAGATCGGCAAGCGTCGGAAAAAGATCGACCGTCTCCACAGTCGCACCGGTTTTTGCGCCCGGGTTTGACTGACCCGGCACACGTATCATAAGCGGAGTGCGGACAGCGTTTTCGTAAAGCGTGTGCTTGCCCCAGATGGCATGCTCGCCGAGCAGAAAACCGTTGTCCCCCCAGAGTATGACGATGGTATCGCGATCCAAACCGAGCTTTTTGATCTCATCGAGGACACGTCCAACCTGGGCATCGACGTAGCTGACGGAAGCGGCGTGGGCGCGGCGGATATCAAGCGCATAGGCGGCGTCACGGTTGGGATTGCGATTTTGCGCATCTTTGTAATTGCCAAAAAACTCGCGACTACGATGCCAGCCGGACGGCTCGGGTGGGCGGGCGGTGGCGGCGGGAGGCGGAATTTGTTGCGAAGCGTGCAAGTCAAACCAGCGTTTCGGCGCGGCAAATGGAAGATGGGGCTTAAAAAAACCAACGGCAAAAAACCACGGTTTGTTTTTTCCTCCATCATTGCGCAAAGATCGAAGCGTGGCGACAGCTTCCCCGGCAATCCAGTGGTCGGGATACGCGGAATCGGGACCGTCAAAACATTCGAGCGGCGCGGATTTCCCGGGGACACGGCGTTGACCGTTTGCGTAACCGTGCATGATTGCCGCCGGCGTCTTCCACGGGGTCTCGGGGAGCCAGCAGCGATCCCATGCGCCGGGCATTTCCTCCGGTCCCTCGGCCCAGTCCTTTCCGGAACGTCCGCCGGGATAGTGCGTGATTTTCCCGAGCGCAAATGTCCGGTAACCGTGCTGGCGAAACCATGCGGGCAGTGTGCGCGTCCCGTAATCGTCATGTGTGGCGCGCATGGCGTTATTGCTGATGTGAATGCCGCGCCGCGGATAAAGGCCGGTCATAAGCGCGCACCGTGAGGCGCCGCAGGTGGGCACCTGCACGTAGTGGTTTTTGAACACACGCGCCGTCTCGGCAAAGGCATCAATTTGCGGAGTCCGCGCGTGGGAGGCGCCGAGGCAGCCGAGCTCGTTGGGCAAGTCGTCAACCGCTATGAAAAGCACGTTCGGATGCGAAGCGGAAGCGGGCGTGACGACGGCGAGCGCCGCCAGTCGCAGGCCAACGGAAAACAGCAGGATCAATACGGTGCGGGCGAATGGAAATGGCAACATGACGGAAATGTTTAACGAATGCGAACAGTTGATAAAAAAACAGCGTCCCCGGTGCGATCATGTTTTAGAGTCGTTGGTTTCATTAAAAAAACGCGCACCGTTCACCGCGCGGAGAAACGGTAGACCGTGACAGTATCGTAACGCTCGCCCGGGCGAAGAATCGTGCACGGGAATCCGGATTGGTTTGGCGAGTCCGGTGAGTGTTGCGTCTCAAGGCAGAAGCCGGCGCGCTTTTCATAGGCGACTTTGCTTTTGCCGACATTTTTCCCGTCGAGGAAATTGCCGCAATAGAACTGAACCGCCGGCTCTCCCGTAAACACCTCCAGCACGCGCCCCGAAACGGGCTCGTAAACCTCGGCGGCCTTCAGGAGCGGAGAGCTGAGATTGGCGACGAAGCCCGCCGGCCGGTCGATGATGAAGTTATGGTCGTAACCGCCGCCGAATTTGATTTGTTCGTCATCGGCATCGACCCGCTCGCCGATGGCGCGCGGCTTGGTGAAATCGAAAGGCGTGCCGGCAACCGGCGCGACCTGCCCGGTGGGAATCAGCCCCTTGTCAACGGGCGTGTAGTGCGAGGCGTTGAGCGTGAGCATGTGGTTGAGGATCGTGCCGACGCCCTCACCGCGAAGATTAAAATAGGAATGGTTGGTGAGGTTGACCGGCGTGGCCTTGTCAGTCGTGGCGGCATATTCAATGCGCAACTCATTCTTGTCAGTAAGCCAATAAGTGACCGTCACGTCGAGGTTTCCCGGATACCCTTCCTCGCCGTCCTTGCTCACATAACGAAGCTGCAAGCCCGCGGTGTCTTTTTCGATGACAGGCGAGGCGTCCCACAGCACTTTGTCAAAGCCCGCCTTACCGCCATGAAGCGCGCACGGAAGACCGCCGGGCGCGTTGTTCGTGTTGAGTTTGTAAGTCTGCCCGTCGAGCGTGAACTCGCCTTTTGCGATGCGATTACCATAGCGACCGATGAGCGCGCCAAAATATGGCGAGGCTTTTATGTAGTCGGAAACGTCGTTGTAGCCGAGCACAACATCAGCGAAATTTCCATCGCGGTCTGGAACAATAACACGCACAACAATGCCGCCGTAATTGGTGATGGCGACCTTGGCGCCGTTGTTATTGGCAAGCGTGTAGAGATGCGCCGCGCGTCCGTCCCGCAGCGCGCCGAATGACGCCATGGTAATCGAAGAGGCGGACGCGGAAAGGAAACAAACCGGGACAATCACGACAAAAACAAGGACGGCCGAAAGGCGCAAATTACACAGTTTCATAATAAGAGTTCAGAGTTGTCGCGGACTCACCTTCCTCCCCCATGCTGATTGTGGGTATTCTTGATTTCCAAGGCTTCGGCAAGCGCGTCAAGCATTCCGTAGCCAAAACGATTGTCGGGAAGGAGATAATGCCCCTCCGACCATTCGTTAAAACAGGCAATTGTAATAATGCGCGGCACCTCGGGATTTCGGTTAAGATAGGCGAAGGACGCCTGCACGAACGCCTTGAAGGCTGCGGGGCTTTCGTTTTTGAAAATCGTGCAGGCCGGCCATGCGTCTCGGTTCGGCTTTTCAGGACGGGACGGAGGGGCGATGTAGCGCGGCGTGGAATCCCACCCCGGCGCAAGCGCGGGAATGTAGGGCACCTTGAAGTCGCGTTTATGCTCGGGCCAGAGTTTGAAGGCCACATCCGCGGCAGCGACGCCGTAGTCACAAAGCTCCTGGTTCTTCGACTGATAACGACGCGACATCCAATCGAGGGGATTATACGATCCGGCGGTGTCGTAACCCGCCTCGACGCTGTTGGGCGAATAGAATCCCGACGAATGAATGTGAATGCCGGGATGCCCGAGCTTGCGCGCATAGTCGCGCAATTCGGCGAAAAGTTTTTTCACCGCCGGCAGACCGATGCTTTTTTCAAGACTGTTGGGATCCCAAATGCAAAGAACCGGCTTGCCATCAATGCGCCAGTAGTTGGACATGTGGAAATAACGGGAAATCATATACGAAAGGCTGCGCCAGCACTCCTCAACAGTCTTGTCAGGCGGACGGTGGCTGGGCGGGTAAGCGCGGCGTCCGTTCGTCTGGAGTGTGGGATATAATATATACCATGGGTGATTGGTCCACATGCAGGCAAACTTCACGTCGTTTGCATTCGAGGCGCGCAAAAATCCGTTTTCGAGAGCCTCGTGCAGCGCCGGTTCGCCGTCATACCAATACCAATCCCATATATACACATCAATACCGTGCTGTTTGGCGAGCTGGTTGTATTTTTCCCAAGTTGACGGCTTGCTTTCATCGAGTTCCCCGAGAAGCGGCGTGCGCGGCTGCGCGTGGCCGTCGAACCAAGGGCGGGCGGAGCGGATCAGGTTATACTCGGTCCAACCCGGGGCGTATAGTTTGTCATGAATGGCGGAAGGATGGTAATTTGGAAAAACATAGCAGGCAACCGTAAGGTTATCCGGTTTTTTGAGGAGCGCCACGTCGCCGGCCAATTTATTGAGATCGTCCGGCAATCGCGCCACCTCTGTCCGCGCTGCCGCAGTCTTCATCTCGGGCGAAACGCCAAGCGGTGCGTCGGCAGCAGGCAAACCTGCGCAAACTAGAGCCGCAAAAGCGATGATTATATGTCTTTTGCAATTAATTATTTTCATGCCCCTCGAAAGGGCTCTTACAGAATGATTTTTCATCATAGGGAAATAATCTTATATTTTACTGAAATCAAAAACGCGCGCATGCAAATTGCCCGTTTGCACGCGTTATTTGTTTATACTGATTTGCGAGCCGTCCGACTAGAACACCGCCTTGACGCCGAAAGTATAGCGCGCCGCGAAGTCCTCCATATAGCGCAGGCGGGCTATTTTCGGCGTGTTCGGGCCGTATATTTCGGTGTTTCGCTGAGGCTCGCCCGTGATGTTTTCGAGCGTGCAATAGAATGTGTATTTACCGAGCCTGTATTCAAAGCTGGCGTCGAAATAGTCGGATTCCACAAGATAGGTGTAGGTGCCATCTGGGACATTCGTGCTTGTGTTTATGCCTACTTTTGTCCGGCCAAAGTGCCGCCAGCTAAAGCGCGCCGAGAATTTTTTACGGGCGTAGGTGATGCCGGCCTTATACATTCTTGGCCTGTAGGCTCCGTTGGCATCCACAAGGTTTTCCTGTCCCGGGCCGGACATTGTCTGGAATGTGGCGTTGGCATAAACTGAAACACCCCGCGCCCATTTCGGCAGAAACGTGAGTGACTGCTTGTAGTCAAACGTAAGCCCCTTGACTGTCGCCGGCTCGGAACTGTTCTTCTGCGTGGAAATGTAATAACCGTCGTATTCAAGGGGATCCAGGCCGTAGCTTTCCAGCAAAGCCGAGGACACCGGCTCGACCGTGGTAATGAAAAACTTGTCGATTTCACGATTATAAACGCGCGCGGACAGCGAACCGTTGCGCGCAAAATAGTATTCCAGCCCCGCGCTGAAAGTCTTGGATGTCCAGGGTTCGATCTCGGCATTTTTCATGCCAAACCGGTTGCTGGTATTGCTTCCCCCCGAGCTGCGGTCGGGCATGGTGAGCTGGCCCACATACTGGTCCCAACGCGGGCGCCCGATGGACTCGAAGTAGGCGGCGCGGGCGAGAAGCGTGCGCCCCGGCGTGATCTCCCATGTCAGGTTGACGCGCGGAAACCAGTGCGTATAACTGACATCGGACTGCGCGCCGTAGGCGACCCACTGCATGCGCCCGCCTATGTTCGTGCGCAGGGGTCCCTGCCCCTCGATATCGGTGCGCTCCATGCGAACACCGCCGACGATTTGCAGGCGATTGCCGAACAAATACAAATCGGAGCGGAGGTAGGCGGAGTTTATTGTTTCCGTGACCTTGTATAATAGCGTGATATTGTCGCTGTTGTCCTGGCTTTGAAAATAGCCCGGATTGATATCATACATTTGATACAATTCCGACAAGTCAACCCATTCGATGTTTGGATGGCCAAAGCCAACCGACGTGGTGGAGAAGCTCTCGTCGAGGAATATTTTCGCGCCATCGTCGGACGAGGCGGGCGGATTCATAATGCCCGTGGTGGTGTCGTTGCCCGGGCCGCTGGCCTTGCCGTCCGCGCCAAGATAAATCCAGTCCAGGCTGCTGATATTGTCGCGCTCACGCGTAAGCTGCTTGTAATTATAACCCGCTTTCACAAACAAGGACGAGGATCCGAGCATAAAGCTACGACTCACATCGGCATAACCATTGGTGATTTTCTCATGGGCGTCGTTGCCTCGGGAGTAAACATTGGTGATGGAAAGATCGTCGAGCGAGTAGGGATCGATGGGGGCGTTGGTTCCGCCAAGGTCGGTGATCGTGATGCCGCGCGGGCCGTCGTATTGCATCTGGTCAAAGATGACCTTCACATTGCCGCGGTCCGCATTGGCTGAATAAAAAAAGCCGTAGGGGATGTCGTTGTAGTGGCTGGTGGCGTGGGAATAGGCGAGGCCGACGTTTATTTTCCACACGGGGCCGTTATGGCGCCAGGTGATCGTGGGCATGTAGGTGGTGTTGGTCTTGCGCCGGGCCATTTGGTTCTGCCTGACATAGCCGCCACCCTCGGAATAATACGGACTGAGGATGCCGGGATTGGATGCGTCGAAATCCTGGATAGCCACAATGAGGGTGCGGTTGTTGAACTTGATATCCTGGTAGCCGTATTGGAAGGCGACTGAAAGGCGGTCATGCGCGGTGATGCGCCAATCGGCAGTGAATGAAAAGCCGATCCGCTCATTAAGCGAGCACCCCTGCTCCAAGTCTATGCGCGAGAGATACGGATTATTGACGTCTGTGAGCGGGAAATGAGCAATGCCCGCGGAATCCGACGAACCGCGCCAGTAAGTGCGCTGGAATTCCTTCGCGTTAGAATAGATGGAACGATTGCCGGCAACGGTGAAACCGAATTGTTTGTTCACGGGATTGGTATATGAGAATTCCACGCTGGGTCCTGTTTTTCGGGTGGGGCTAAACCAGGGGCCGGGCGTCTTGTTCAACGTCATGTTATCGGCATCGAAAATCATATAGGTCTTCACCGCGAACCGCGGCTTGGAATACTCAAAGGCGCTGCGCGGCACAAAATTGACGCTGCCAGCGAGCGCGCGTCCCTCTGCCTCGGGGGTGGGTGAAAAACGGATTTCTATGCGGGACATGCTGCTCATCGCGACTCCCTCAAGCTCAACCTGACGGGTTCCCGACGAACCCGACGAAGCATTGGCGAGACTGAATCCATCGAAGGTGATGGGCACATGATCCGCGCTCACACCATCGATAGAAATTGCGCGAGGCTCGCCGTTGGAGCTGACAATGCTCACGCCGGGCAGGTGCTTCATGAGTTCGCCAATGTTGCCGGAGGGGTTTTCGCCAAACTCATCGGCGGAAACCACGGTGCGCATATCAACGGAAAAACGCTGTTCGTTGCGGGCGAGTGCCGCGCCCGTCTCGTAGCGGTCGGCATTGACGACAAAACGCTCGAGTTTAACCACTTCATCCTCCGTCATGCCGGAGCGTGGCGCGGTTTGCATGATATTGATGTCGGCCTGGGTGGTCTCGCCCGGGCGCACAGTCGTGGTCGTGGTGCGCGGAGGAAATCCGGAAAAACTCGCCGTGATTTTAACCGTGCCAGCGGGGACATTGGCGAACTGGTAAACGCCAATGGCATCCGTGAACGTGGTGAAATTAGTGCCCTCGACGCGAACAAGAGCGTTTTCCAGATAACGATCGGCCGACGGCAGATAGACACGGCCTTCGATGCGACCCGTGGCATCCGCCTCCGGGGCGGCGAAAAGAGCCGGGGAAAGGAGGGGCTGAAGGACTGAAAGCAAAAGACAGATGAGAGGAAGTCGGAGGGTTTGCATGGGAGTGGAAGTGTGGGTTTTGAATTCCGAATCTTGGGATGGGATCAGATTGAGCGGGCTAATTTTTACCAGAAACGGCGGAAGCCGATGTTGACGGCCCAGGGGCGGTCGTAGTGGCTGGCGGTCGCGTATTCGTATTCCATGTAGAGCTGGCTCCTTTGATTAAACAGGAAGGAGGCACCGATTCCCAACTCATAGCGGGTGTCGTCAAAATCGAGATCCGACGCGAGCACGAGCCCGTCGGCGGTGACATCCAGCGACCCGCTCCGGCAGCGCGCGTAGGCGATGCGTCCGTAGGGCTGGAAACGTCCGTTTATATTCTCACGACCGATCCGGGCTTGGGCGCGATACTGCACGGCGTCATTTTCGGCAATGCGCACCTGAATGCCATTGTCGGTTTCGTAATTGCTCTTGAAGAAGGTGGCCGACGCCACCTGCACGCCGGGCTCTATCCACCAGACGCGGCCGAGTTTGATTTTGCGGCCGATCTCGAACGAAACCCCCATTGTTTTTCCAGTGTAGTCGCCGCGCGCCTCGCTGTTGTCGAGGGCGTGCGCTGTGAATTTGTTTTGCTGCGTGTCGGCCTTGAACGCGAGGTCCGCATACCAGCCGCGCTGGTGTAGCCAAGTGACGTAAAGGCCGCCGCCAAAGCTGTTGGTCTTGCCCGTGCTGCGATTGTCGAAGTCGCGGTCAACATAACCGACATCGCCGTAAACGCCCAGCATGAGCGTGGCCGCGCCGGAACCGAGACGACGGCCCACGTCGGCGCCAAAAGTGAAGTTGTAAACATTCTCATCGAACGAAGCGCCGCTGAGTTCGCGCCCGGCCTTGAGTTTGTATGAGCTGGAACGAAGCCATGTATTGTAGAAACGATCCTTGCCCGCGGCTTCGATTTCACGGCGCAGATCGCCCATGCGCTGGCTGAGCGAGTCGAGTTTGTAGTGCCATTCCGCGCCGGCGATGGCGGCGGTGCTCAGCACCGCCTGGGCAGTGCGCGTGAGGGGACTGGCACCGGCGACGGCAAGGTAATAACTATTGGGATCGTTCATCACAAACGCGCCGTTCGACGCATCGCCCTGAATGAGCTCGTAGGTGAAAACACCGGCTTCGAGATAACCGTCCTTGAGGGTGAATCGCGAGAGCCCGGATTCGTCCGGAGTGCGCACGACCCGGAGGGCAACGCCATCGTCGCCCCGGTTGCCGGGAGCGACATTGGTAATGTCGAGGACATAGGCGCCGACAACATTGTCGGTGATGATGATGCTGTCGCCCGCGCCGGCCTTGGTGAGGTCGGCGTTCATTTTCACCAAGGTGGTGCCGGAGCTCTCCAGGCTGGTGACAAGAAGGTTGCCGAAGCTGCCGTTGGCCTGCGGCACAAAGGCGATGCTGGAATTGTTGAGACGCAGCGTGTTGGCGCGAATATGGCTGTCCGTGTCGATGCGGATGATTGAGTCGCTAATCGCGGCGATCGAGGAGGCGTTGAGGCCGTTGACGTGCCTGACCGTGACATCCGACGCGGTGACGTTGAAAGTGCCGATTGTCACACCCTTGGTCATGGCAATCGTGGACGAGGCGATGGTGAAGGCTCCGCCGCCCGTGACCTCCGCATTAAATTCGCCCCCGGAAACGTCCTGCACCGTGATCACACTGGTGGCATTCGAACCGGAAACGCGCCCGATGCCCGCCGCGCCGGCGGAATGGAAGGTGAGCCGAGCGTTGGGAGCGGCGACCCAGTTGGCGTCGAGATCAGGGTTGTTGCCGCCAACATCGAGGGTTGCGTTGGCGCCGACAGTGATGATGCCGGTGCCGAAAATCGTCGAGTCGAGCGTGCCGCTGCCGGCAATGGTAAACCGGCCCGCGTGGAGGTTGATCGTGGTGGAGCCGGGCGCGTTGAGCGTGCCGACTGTCTGATTGGTGAAATTAAAATCCATGCCTGTGTCGGGCGCGAGTTCAAGATGGGAGGCGGGGCTGAGCGCGCCGGGCGTGACAAACCCAAGCGTGCCGGTGTGAAGCGTGACAGTGCCGGTGAGGGTGCTTTCCCCGTAGTAGGTGCCGAGTTTGATTGAGTCGGTGGCGTGGACATCCACATTGCCCTCGCCGGTGAGCATGGCGACAAAGCTGTTGTCCTCCGGTGTGTCGCCGGAGAGAACAAGCGTCTTGCCCCCGTCAATTTCGAGCGAGGCGAAACCGTAGTTCATATAAAGCCCGTCCGACTGCTGGCCGACGAAATAGTTGACATAACCAGTGCCGATTTTGTCGCCGTCCTGCATGAAATCGAAATTATTGGAGGCATTAATTCGGTCACCAGCCGCGTCGAGGAGTATCATGTCCGCAAGCCAGTTGGCAGCGCCTGTCAACACGGCGCCAGGCTCAATGGAGATGAGTTTGGTAAAAAATCCATCGCGATTCAACTCATCGTCCACGCCAAGAATATTCGAACCGAACACCGGCAGGGTGAACTCAGGCACGGGAATGGCCCCGGTATGGTTGAGTTGGATGCGAGTATTGGTGCCCACATTCAACCTTTCCGTTATAATAAAATTGCTCAGTATCTCCGGGCTGTCCGGATTTGAAAAATCGGCGTCGAGAACAACTTTGGCATAGGGATCATTGCCCACGACAGCTTCACTCGCGGCCGGAGTGGTGTGGGAGAACTGCACATCCCTGAGAATGGTTGTGCCGCTGGAACCGAGAATGATCGTGCTGCCCTTGTCGAAGCGAATCGAGGCCGCGTTGGCGAGTATGGCGGCGGTGTCACCGTTCATTTGATAGGTGCCCCGCTGGGCGATAAAGATGCCCTGGAACGTGGACTCGGCGGCGTTGCCAAAGGCAAACTCGTTTGTCAGTTCGCGCATGCGCACGATAAAACGCGAGTTGGTGGCCGTCCAAACAAAGGGATTATCAACAGTATAGTTGGCATCCTCCTTTGGCCGCATCCAAACGTCGATTCGTGTATTTGCAGCCGCAGGCGCAATGCTCAGTGTGCCGCTTCCAAGGGCATGCGCGGAACCAATATAGAAACTGGCCGCAGGGCCGCCAAAATGAACTCCACCGGTATGCGAGTTCGAACCGCTTAACCAGACATTGCTTCCGTGATCGAGAACCACCTGGCCGGAGCCGGAAATGTTTGCCGCAAAGGTGCCGCTGGTGCGCCTTAGGAGGAGAGTGCCGTTGTGAATGAGCGAGCCGCCGATCTCGCCCGATGCGGAGTTCTCGCCTATTTGCAGGGTCGTGCCGGGGTTGATCGTCACATCTCCGGGGAGATTGCCCGTGAGCAAGAGCGTGCCGCTGTTGATACTGGTCATGCCGGACACGGTATTGCTCCGATTCGAGATGATAATGGAGTTCGTGGCATTGACATCGATATTGCCCGAGCCGGTAAGCCGAAGGCTTATTTCATTTGCGCCCGCCACATCGGTGGTGTCACCGGAAAGCATGAGCGTCTTGCCATCCAAGACTTCGATGCCCGCAAGTCCGGCGTTGAGATAGACGCCCTTCGAGTCCGCAGCCAAACTGTATCCATACAACAAATTCCCAACAGCCTCACCGTTTTGCTTGAACTCGCCTCCCACTGAAAGCGAATCGCTTGCAGTCCCGTTCACATAAATCTGTTGATCAAGTATGAGGCGGGAAAGATCTTGGGTGCTGAAGTTGCCCGAAGGAGAGGATAGCGATAGCAAAGTGCCACTGAATACAATATTGCTTGTGTCGTCATCCATTAACAGTGGATTGGCACCTTCCGGAGCTGGTGGCGCGGCAATGGGGCCAAGGGGCGAGGAGCTGTCAAAACGAACATCCACGCCAGCGGCAACATTTACTGCGTGGGCATCAAGAACAAGGTGTCCGAGCACCGGATTGCCCGGATTGCTGAAATCGGCGTCAAAAGAAAGAGCAGGCCTTTTGTTGCCACTAGCATTATTAGCCGAAAAATTAATGTATTTGAAAGATTGGGTGCCGGGTGCAACCCTAACGGTGGAGCCGTAATCCACGCGTATTTGTCTACCCCTGAGAGCTGCAACGGCGTCACCATCCAGCAACAGCGTGCCATTCTGCATTATGAAGGCATCGGCTCTCGTGCCCGTGCCGCTAGTGCCAACGGCACTTCCATTTTGAAAGGAAAACACATCCGCATCATTCTTCATTCTTATAATGAGGCGTCCGCCCGAAGAACCAACTGCGCTAAACCACGGATTATTCCAGGCTTGGTCTCCTCGGGTGCCCGGCATCACCCAAAGGTCGCCGCTACTTATTGTCACAGTTCCAGATCCAAGCGCATGAGTATTCTCAATATCACTGGTCACAGTTACGATCAAACCACCGGAAAAGGTGTTTGAACCCGAGAGCTTGATGCGACCGGTATTCAACCGAAGTCCGCTGGTTCCGGAAATATTGCTGCTTACTGTATATGTCCCGGCATTGAATCGAATCGTGCCGTTATTTACGATATTGTCGCCCGCGTAACCCGATGCGCTGCCATTGCCAATTTGCAAGGTGGCCCCTGGATTAACCGTGACATTACCCGTGCCAAGCTTGCCGGACATAATGAGCGTGCCGCTGGTAATCGTGGTATCGCCGGTGAAATCACCAAACGCACTGGAAAACAAAATACTATTGGTCGCCTGAATATCGAGGTTTCCACTGCCAGTTATACGTAGCTTGAAGTCATTGCCACCCCCTCCAGTTGTATCACCCGAAAACGTCAGCGTTTTACCAGCGATCACCTCTAACGCGACGAGCCCATAGTCCAAATAAATGCCGTTGGCGTCAGCAGACGCATAATAATTGTATATTAAATTGCCAACAGCGTCAGAATTCTGGACATAGGCAATCTGGCGGGCTGCCGCAGCCATGTTTTCCCCGTAAATCGATGAAGAAAGTAGCCGGGAAAAATCGGTAATGCTTTTGCCAGGCGCCAGGGTCAGAAATGTGCCCGTGCGAACTGTTGTCGATGCAACTTCCTCATCCATGGCCAACAGGTTCGTAGCAACAGGAGCCGTGATTGAAAACGAAGGTGCCACAACCGAACCAGTTGTATGAACACCGATATTCGCAGTGGTCGCAACCGCAAGGTTTTCGTCCACGGAAACACGACTAGTCACGGGACCAGCGGGATTGGAAAAATCAGCCTCGAAAGACAACGTCGCCGCCCAATGGGAGGAAACCTCGGCGGCTGCATTAGTTGAAAATTGAATCCTTTTGTAATGATGCGAACCACTGGCGACCAGAACCGTGGAGTCACGATCAATGCTAATTAGCGAGACATTCGCCAAGGCACTAGCGGCATTGGAATCAAAGTTATAGGTTCCTACTTGGGCGTTAAAAGTGCCTGTAAAATTAGTGCCAACTCCGGCACCGAAATGAAAAACATCCGTGCCACCAGCCAGCAACTTAACGATCAAACGCCCGGCGCCGACAAGCGGATTATTGAAAACAAAGTCACCCGATGTTGTGCTGGAAACAAAAAGATCCCCGCCTCCGACTATATTCACGGTTCCTGTGCCCAATGCTGTTGGCGCAGCCACATATAAATCGCCGGTGCTGATACGTATGCCGCCGGTGTGCGTATTGGTGCCAGTCAAATAAACGACGTTTTCCGTTTCCAACAAACCCGATCCGGAGATGTTATGATCGAAATAAGTAGTGGCTCCCCTTGATATATAAATGTGCCCATCATTTAGGATTCCAGTTTGGTTAAGTGTGCCAGTCTGTGTAAAGTGAAGCGTGGCACCACTGTCTATGGTGACGGTGTTTGAACCGGGTTCGGCACTCCCTGTAATAACATAACCGGCCAATGATAGCGTTCCGGTTGCCACATGCAATGTGGTTGCCGATGTGCCGCCAAGGCTGGCGGTGCCGCTAAAACGCCATAATTCGCCGTTCATTTTGAGGCTGTCAAATTCGCTGTTCGGAACGCCCGGCGTGCCCATGATGCCGCCATCCAGCGCGCCGCTTGCCTGGAATTCAACGGAGTTTCCCGTTCCGCTGCTTATAATGTTCTCGGCAAGCGTGGTGCCGCTGAGAACGAGGTTGGTGTTGTCGGCGCCAACACTAATGTCGGCCTTGAGAAAGGCGGCGAACGGAGCCGTCAGCAACAGAACGGACAACAGCAGGTGTCGAGTCGTTTGGGTGTTCATAGGGTTTTACGGGGAGAGATTGAGGGGAGTCCGGAATTGGAGCCAGATGTGCGATAGCGTCTGTCGGTTAAGATTCGCCGCGGTGAAAAATCCTCTAAAAAAACTTTACGGGACGGCTTACGGCATCCGAAACTCGCAGCATAGCATCAGATCATTATCAGGAAAAATCACCAATCAGTCCGCATGGGCCTCATTGATTCCGGTAATCGAAGCCGCCGTCCGCAAAGAGGCACATAAGGCGCAAAGAAACGGATTCAGGCACTATCTGCGTGGAAGCGCGAAATCACCGGTCACATCGAATGATCCGCCGGCATGTCCTCGCCGCTCCAGATGCGTTGTTGCGACCAAGGGCGGCTCGGCTCGGTCCAGAAGGGATCGTCGGGCGGCAACCCGAGCTGGAGCAATCCGAACGTGCACAGGTAAAGGCTGCCGGTGTTGATATAGCGCTCGGCCATTTGCGGCTGGTGACCGACGACCCCGAGCCGCAACCAGCCGTTTTCGTCAAACGTGCCCGGCGCCTCAATCATGCGCTTGATGACGGCGGTGAGCGCGGAGCGCGCGGCGCCGCGCGTGAGCGTCGGCGGGAGCTGATCATGGAGCGCGACAAGGCTGAGCGTTTGCAACGCGCCAAAACGGTAGGCGGAGGAGCGCCCGATGACGGGAAACGTGCCCTCGGGCGAAATCATGCGTTCCTGCACGACGGCGTAACGGCGCGCACGCGCCTTGATCGCCGGAAGGTGTTCCGCGATGGGGAGATTTTTCTCAGCGCACACCTCGAGCACGTCCCAGAGCATGGGCTGAATGACGAAGCTGTTGTAATAATCCCAATGAAAATGCGCGCCGTCTCCGTAAGTGCCGTCGCCTTTATACCAAGTGTTGTGATCGTTGACGGCGGTTTCGATGACCTTGATCTGGCATTCGCCCGTGAACTTGAGCAGCGCCGCCTCGACGGTGGCACTGAAAAGCTCCCAGTTGTTTTTGAAGGGTTTGCTTTTGCGCGAGACCTTGAGCGAGGCGATCACGTTCTCGCGTGTCTGCGCGTCGAGGTTCCCCCAGAGTTGCGTCGGCGCGCGAAGGAGCGCCTGCGCCAAAAACGCCGTGTCAACCAAGGGCTGTCCGCGCTCGTCAAAGAGAACGCAGGCGGGCGATTTCGGGTCGGTGGAATGGCGAATGGCCTTCACGGCGAGGTCGATGTAGCGCGCGCGCAATTGCCCTTCCTCGCCGGGGCCGGGGCCGAGTTCGAGCCAGGGGGCGATGCCGGAAAGTCCGCGTCCGAGCGCCTCGAGCGGTGCGAAGCGGTCGCGGGGAGTGTCGATCTTGGGCAGCTTTTCCTTGAGCTTGCCCTCGGCGGCGGCGGCAAGCATGGGCTCGGCGATGCGCGCAAGCACGGATACTTGGTAGGCGCGATGCGCGACGGCATCGGGCGAGGGCGTGGCGGCGGGAGCGGTGATGCCGCGTGCGCACAGTTTATACATTTCAGAACCGGCGAGCAAAAATCCGCCGGTGCCGTATTCCTGCGATGTTTTCTCGGAATGCTTTCCGGGCGATGCGCCGATGGGTTGCACATAGCCGACCTTGCCATTCGGATGCTGGCAGGCGCGGAGCGCGCGCCAGCCGCGCTCAACAGCGGGCATATACGCCGCCGCGTCGAGCAACCCGTTGCGCACGCCCCAAGCGAGCCCGTAGATAAAAAACGCGCTGCCGCTCTCCTCTCCGTATCCATAGGATGCCGGGTCCAGCAGACCCATGCGCCAGAGTCCGTCGGACGGTTGCAGCTCCACGATGCGGGCGGCCATTTGCTTGAAAAGCGTCTCATATTTTGCGCGTCGCGCGTCAGTTTTCGGAATGTATTCCATCAGTCGGGGCAAGCCGGCAAACACCCAGCCGTTGCCGCGCGACCAAAACATCTTTTTGCCGTTTCGTTCCAGAAACCAGGCTTTGTTGCCCCTCTTGACGCGCACCGGTTTGAAGTCCTTGTCGTGGGGCATAAACCCCTTGTCGCGGAAGAAGAGGTGCTCGCCCTTGTCGTAGAGAAACTCGACGGACTCCCAATAAAGCCTGTCCATCTCGTCCAGATATTTCGGGTCGCCGGTGACTTTTGTGAGTCGCGCCCAAACTTGCGGCTGCATGTAAAGCGCGTCGCACCACCAGAGGAGTTTTGCTCCGTCGTATTTTTTCGCGAGAAGCTTGTCGAAGGTTTCGACGGCGGGATTGATGTTCACGCGCGCGCGGTCGATCTCGGCAAGTTCCAGGTAGGATTGCGCGATGATGTGGTCGTCGCCGTGCTCGAAACGCGGGCCGAGCTGCCATGCGTTGTGCTCGGCGGCGGCCCATGCGTAATCGAGATAGGCTTTGTCACCGGTGGTGCGGCAGGCCTCCATCACGCCCGTCATGAACGCGCCGTGCACCCAGCCGCGCGACCCCCTGTCGGAATCGACCGGCGCTTTTGCGGTGGTGCGATTCGCGATCTGCCACTCGAACGCCGCGAGCATGTCGGCGGCGATTTGTTTTTGCGCAAGCCTGCCGGCATCTGAGGCGAACAAGTTGCCGCAACCCAACAGGCAGGCCGCCAGCGTGACAGCCATTGCAACATGGAACTTTTTCGGAGTTGATCTTATCATGATTTAAAAGGGTGGATTAACTAAACTGCGGTGAACCGGGAAAAGCGACGGCGCGGAAATGCGCGACTTGCGTTAGGATGCCTGGTCGCGCGCTTTCCTCTATAACAATCTCAATCCCCGCGCAAAAAATCCCCGCAAAGGCTTTAGCGGAAACCCCGCAAAAAAACATCTAGCAAGTATCATGTTATCACCGAGAACAATGTTCCTCGTCGCAGCGGCTCTCATTTCGCTCTTGCCCGGCATTCGCGCGGCCTCGTCGCAGGCGGACACCTTCACCAACCCCATCGCCATCGGCGCCGACCCGTGGGTGATCCGGCACGAGGGTGTTTATTATTGGTGCCAGTCCGAAAACGATTCCGGCGTCGCCATCTGCAAATCCGACTCGCCCTCGACGCCCGGCGACCGGCACGTCGTCTGGCGCGCGCCCGCAGGCGGCCCGCACTCGAAGGAAGTCTGGGCTCCCGAGCTGCATTTTCTCGACGGACGCTGGTATATCTATGTCGCCGCATCCGACGGCAACAACGCCAACCACCGCATGATTGTCCTCGAATCCGCCACCGACAACCCGCTTGGCGAATACACGTTCAAGTCCGAACTCTACACCGGCGATGACATCGCCGCCAAAACCAACAACCGCTGGGCCATCGACGGCACCGTCCTCGAGCACAAGGGCAAGCGCTACCTTATCTGGTCGGGCTGGGAGGATGGACGCGACATCCAATGGCTCTATGCCGCGCCGATGAGTAATCCGTGGACGGTTTCCGGCAACCGCGTCCGCCTCTGCGCAAACGACGACTACCTCTGGGAACGCGTCGATGAATCCAAGAAAGGCCGCGGCCTCAACGAGGCCCCGCAAATTCTCAAGAAGGACAATCGCACATTTATCATCTATTCCGCCAGCGGCGCGTGGCTGAGAAGCTATAAACTCGGCCTGCTCGAACTCGTCGGCGACGCTCCGCTCGAGCCCGGCGCGTGGCGCAAACATCCGGAACCTGTTTTTGCGCCCACCGACAAAACCTGGGGAGTCGGACACGCCTCCTTCGTCAAATCACCCGACGGGAGCGAAGACTGGATTGTTTATCACGCAAAACTGGAGCGCCACAACGGCTGGCACCGCGGCATCTTTGCGCAGCCATTCTCGTGGACGGCTGATGGTTTTCCTGATTTCGGCACACCCGTCGCTCCCGGAAAACCCGTCCGCAAACCGCCAGCCGCAGCCCCGGCATCCCCGCGTGATGAACTCGCGCGCAACTTCGCAAGTCCGCCCGATTCCGCGCGCCCCTGGGTGTATTGGATGTGGGTTGGCAGCAACGTCACCAAGGAATCCATCACCGCCGATCTCGAATCCATGAAGCGGGTTGGCATTGGCGGCGCGCTCCTGATGGATGTCGACCAAGGCGCGCCGCCCGCCATGCGAATCATGGGCGACCAATGGCAGGAAATGTTTGCCCATGCCGTCCGGGAAGCAGCGCGCCTCGGCCTCGAATTCAATTTTAACAACAGCCCCGGATGGAATGGCAGTGGCGGCCCGTGGATTTCGCCCGAGGAATCCATGCAGCGCGTCTATGCCAGCGAAACACGCGTCAAGGCCGGGACGCGATGGGCCGGCGTGCTCCCAAAACCCAAGAACGCTCCCGAATATCGCGACATCGCCCTTCTCGCCATCGCCGGGCACACCGATGCCAAACGCCACGCCATTCCCGACTTTCCGCTCAAATCCCTCAGCTTCCGCGCCGGCGCCCCCTACCGAAGCCCCGAGCCATCGCCCATCGGCGCCACTGCGCCCGCTGCAGCCTGCATTTCGCCTGACGAGCAAATCGACCTGACGCGCCACCTCTCACCCGACGGAAAACTCGAGTGGGACGCGCCCGCGCTCCCGGATGGCCGCGAATGGACGCTTCTCCGTTTCGGCCACGCCTCCAACGGCGAGCGCTCCAAGCCCACCCCGCCCGACCAAACCGGCCCCGAAGTCGACAAGCTCAACAAAAACGCGCTCAAAAAACATTTCGATTTTTACGTCAAACGCCTCCACGAAAAAGTCCCGCCCGAGGCCCGTCGCGCGCTCGTCTCCACGCACATCGATTCGTGGGAGGCGGGCGGGCAAAACTGGACACCCGGGTTTCGAGAGGAATTCAAAAAACGCCGCGGCTACGACATCGTCCCATGGCTACCCGCTCTCACCGGACGCATTATCGGCGACCAGCAAACCACCGAGCGCTTCCTTTTCGATCTGCGCAAAACCGTCTCCGAAATGATGCAGGAAAACTATTCCGCCGAATTCCTGCGCCTCGCGCACGAGCAAAATCTGTGCCTCTCCTACGAGTCCTACACCACCATCGCGCACGATCTCGACAACGCCCGACACACAGACGAGCCCATGGCCGAGTTCTGGACACCAAACGGCTGGGGCATCGCCTACCAAGCCTCAATCAAGGCGATGGCATCCGTTGCGCATGTAACCGGCAAAAAAATTGTCGGCGCCGAGGCCTTCACGTCCGCCGAGCACGAAAAGTATCTCTGGCACCCGGCCATGTTCAAAAAACTTGGCGACGAGGCCTTCTGCGGCGGCATCAACCGCTTCGTTTTTCATCGTTTCGCCGGGCAAAAATTCGGCGCGCAAATCCCGCCCGGAATCCAAATGGGGCCGTGGGGATTGCACTACGAACGCACCAACACATGGTGGAGCTTCACCGCGCCCTGGCACCAATACCTCGCCCGCTGCCAATACCTTCTCCGACAAGGCGAGTTTGTTGGCGACGTCCTCCGCCTCGCGCCCGAGGAGCCGCTGCACCGCACGCAAGACATCGTGATACATGGCCACGCCTGCGACACCGTCGGGCCGGACACTTTTCTTGAAAACGCCTCGGTGCGCGACGGGCGCATCGTCTTCCCCTCCGGCGCCAGTTACCGCCTCCTGCTTCTTCCCGACACACCGGTCATGAGCGTGCGGATGCTCTCGCGTATCCAAAAAATGGTTGCGGAAGGCGCCGCCATTCTCGGCACGCCGCCGCGGCACACGCCCGGCCTTCTTGATCACGCGCAAGCCGATGCCGAATTGCAAAAAATCGCCGCCGACATCTGGCATCCAAAACATTCGCGCGTCTTTCGCGGAATCACCCCCGCCCGCGCCCTTGCCGCGCTCGATATCGCGCCCGACTTTACCAGTGACGCCGGGATCAAATACATCCACCGCCGCACCGCGGACGCCGACATCTACTTTCTCGCGCACACCGGCGACGAGCGTGTCATGACAAACTGCACCTTCCGCGTCGCCGGCAGGCAACCCGAATACTGGGATCCCGAAACGGGACGCGTCACGCCCATCCGCGCATGGCGCGCCGAAGGCGACGGGCACACCACCATCACAATCCCTTTTCAACCAAGCGGCTCGGCCTTCATCGTATTTTCAAAAAACAGCGCTCAGCTCCCGCGCCTTGCCAGCGTGAAGCTCAGCGGCGTCCCTCTCGTCGAAGACGGCCTGCACGTTCTCCGCCCTTCGCTTTTCACGCCCGAGATCAACCTCCTCACCGGCGATCTCCGCGACCATCCCACTTGGGGCAACACCTTCAGCCTCACAACATCCGACGGTCGCACACGCAACATCTCCGCCCCACCCTATCGCGAAATCCACATCCCCGGACCGTGGCAGCTCCGCTTCCCCGCCGGCTGGGGCGCGCCCGCTGAGATCAGACTCGACGAACTCACCCCGTGGAACCGCCACCCCGATGCCGGCGTGAAATACTTTTCCGGCGCCGCCACGTATTCAAAAACAATTACAATCCCGGCGCTCAAAAACGGCCAGCGCCCCTGGCTCGATCTCGGCAACGTGCGGGTCATGGCCCGTGTGCGCCTCAACGGACGCGATCTCGGCATTCTTTGGAAACCTCCTTACCGTATTGACCTGTCACCCGCCGCGAAGGAGGGCGAAAACACACTCGAAATCGAAGTTGTGAACCTTTGGGTCAACCGCTTGATCGGCGACGAACAGCTCCCGGAGGACAGCGAACGCAAACCAAACGGCACCCTCAAAAAATGGCCCCAATGGCTCCTTGACGGCAAACCCAGTCCCGCCGGGCGCCTCACATTCTCAAGCTGGCGGCTCTGGAAAAAAGACGACCCGCTCCAAGACTCCGGCCTCCTTGGCCCCGTGAAGCTGATGCTCATCCAGCAAGTGGATTTGTGAGCAAGAGACACGGCGTTTATTCCCTGTCATCTTTTTGCCACCGGCTTCATCTTGCGCTCGGTTTCGAGGCCTTGATCGCCTTGCGATGCCATCCAGTCATCGAGCTTTCGGCGCATGTCGCGCAGGGTTTGCGCGCAGGCGGGATCGTCGGCGAGATTGCGCAACTCATGCGGGTCGCTCTCGATGTCGTAAAGCTCCTCGGCGGGACGATTGAAATAACGCGCCACAACCTGTTGCGCATTTGCATCCGCCCGCGCCTTCCCAACCCATGATGGCCAGTAGCCCTCATCCTTCACCACGCGGTCGATGTGTGTGTGAAATTCATTTTCCGGACTGAGGTTCCGAATATATTTCCACCGCTCGGTGCGCACGGCGCGCATGGGATACTCGTTCATGCGCCCGTCGCCGCTGTGCGTGGCAAAAACGGCGTCACGGTGCGGCGTCCGCGCGTCGCGGAGCGTGGCAAGAAAGGACGCGCCGTCGATTTCGCCCGCGCCCAATCCGGTGCGGGGCGGAGAACCGCCGGCGACTTCGAGAAGCGTGGGCATCAAGTCAATCCAGCCCACCATGGCGTCGGCGCGCGAACCCGCGGCGACACGCCCCGGCCACACCGCGACAAGCGGCGTGCGCAACCCGCCATCGTAACAAGTCCATTTATGAAAGGGAAACTGCGCGCCATTGTCGCTCGTGAACGCGAAAAAAACGCCCTCGCCGAGATGCTTGCGCGCGGCGTCATAAACCAGCCCCGCATCGCGGTCCGCGTTGGCAACAGCGGCGGCGTAGCGCGTCCACGCCACGCGCATTTCAGGCGTGTCCAAAAGCATTGGCGGCAACGCCACCCTGGAGGGATCAAGCGTGGCCGCGCTGGCATCCGGCCACGGGACATGGGGCCAGTTGGTGCCAACGATGAGGCAGAGCGGTTTGTCCGATTTGCGCGCGGCGAGCCAGTTGATCGCATGCTCCACGCAGTCGTCCTGATGATATTTATAGTGGCTGACGTAATCAAATCCGTAGCCCGTGACCTGGGCGTAATGGGCCACCTTGCCAATGGCGACGACCTCGTAACCGAGCTCCTTGAAATAAGCCGGCCAGCGTTTCACCCCGGGTCGGGGCGATTGGTGGTTGAAGAGTGCCCCGTTGCGCACGGGATTCATCGCCGTGAGCAGCGCCCCGCGGCTCGGCGCGCTCGTGGGCGACGCCACAAACGCGCGGTTAAACGTCATCCCCGCGGCGGCGATTCGCTCCATGTTGGGCGTGCGAATGTCGGGCGCGCCGTGGAGCGGCGTATCACGCCAGCTCATGTCATCCACAAGCATGAGCACAATGTCGGGCCGACGGACCACCGCGGCTTTCGCCGCTCCATTATCCAAAGCCGTGGCGCATGCCAAGGCCGGGGCGGCAATTGTTGTTATCAATCCGAGCGATGCGTGTCCTAGTGTTTGCATTGTATAAGTTTGTATTAACTTGATGAGGTGGACGATTTTGGGGTTGCGACTTGGTTTCCACGTTTGAGATGCCCTGACGAGTAAAATCCTCCAATCCATCCACAATTCCTTCGGATTGTGCGACAATTTTTTGATTCTGTTTCAGAAACGCCCCATTGGATAGAATATTTACAATTGATTTCAATGAGGTATAAATCAAAGAAAACCACTGTAGAGGTTAACGTGTGTGCGAAACCTCAATTATACCATTCCCAACATATTGAATATTAACGAAATAGCTTCAAGTCGACACGAGGCACCACTGGTTATATCTCAAAATCTCGCAATCTCATAGTCCCTTGCTGCCACGAAATGCACTTGACATGTATGCGGTTTAGGAGTGCGGCTTTGCACTTAAGGAATTCTAACCCCTAGCCTCATATTATTATGATTCATTGTGATTGCCCCCCTAATGTCTGCCACATCGCCTTATTTGGTCTCCGTAGATATATTTTTCTATTTTTAGCCCCTTTCCTGTCGTGTGCTTTATCGATGCACGCTGCCACCTCCTCAGTTCGCCTGCAAATTGTGGGCACTGTGGAGGGGCAGGCCACTGTTAAAATTGATGGCCAAATAATTGCTCAGATCAATTCAGCCGGTAATATGTGCGGTTGGCTCGCCTCTTTTTGGCGCTATAGCTGGTGGAGCCTGTCTTGCAGGTAACGTAGGAGGAACGATGTATGCCAATAGTATTATTAAAGAGTCCTATAGTGCACTGCACAAAACGACAATCAATGCGGCACGTTCGCATTCAAATATTATTCAGAAAATTAAATCCGAAATGTTGTCAAATGGATGTTTCTAAAAATTATCCATGAACTTAAAGTGTAATCAAACTCAAGGCACGCTTCACCATCAAGTTGAACCGCTCTTCGTGGCATCGGTCGCAAATCAAAATGAAAATTAAGATCGATTCCCAATTTTTCATATATATTTTTCTAGTATTAGGATCCTTGGCGGTTGCCGTATTGATTGCCAAAGAACTCGATCTATATATCGAAGAAACAAGATTTTTGAATCATATGGACAAGGAAAGATCAGATCGCGCTGAAAGCCTCATAACGGCTGATCGAGGAATCGAGATCAATGTCACGCCGCCAAAATCGAGATCGCCGTCTATATTTAGCATTTTATATATCATGCATCTTTGTTTGGGCTCAGTGGCGTTTATGACGGTATCAATTAACTTTCTATCAATTTTTTTGATAAAAACAGGGAATGCGTCAAAAAGAATAATTTCATATTATTTTAAATTCATTAAAATATCAATATACTTTGTATGGATTCCGTTTGCTATCCTTTTAATTGCGGTCACATTGATGAAATAAGCAAGTGAACCAACGAACCAATAGCATTAGGTGTGCCAACCGGATCGTCAGCGCGTGCTATTTCTAAAAAAACGCGATAGACAGCTTTTGTTCACTCCGTTCACCCGCTCGCTCCGCTCGGGGCTGTTTCGCTGCGCCGCACGACGCCATCTCCGCGCTGCCCGCTTCGCTCCCCCAGGGCAAACACTCCGTCCGTTCACGGCCTAGAGCAATTCCTAATTAATTAGTCGCAAATGGAGTGAAAATAAGAGAAGTGATGGTGCATGAAATCATACAGCCAGGATTTGAGGGGACGGAT
>NZ_JAQFIT010000023.1:0-32203 GCF_029504805.1 Ereboglobus sp. PH5-5
AACCCTCACGAAAGAACCAACAACAAAACAACACATAACCTTCCTCCGCCGGCTATATGCTTTTTAAAATGTGCGAAACTTGACGGACACTACCCCAGCGCCAGAAAACAGACCAGGATGTGCGCCTGCACGCGTTCTTGCTTGTGATGGAAAACAGGTCGCAGCCCGAGATCGCTTTTGCTCGTGCGAAACGCCGCCTCGGCTTGCGTGAGCTGGACATACCATTTCCACAGTTGCGCCGGATCGGTTTCCTCGCAGTTGGTTCGCAATAGATACGCGCCTTTTTGCCGGTTCGCTTTCCGGCCTTGTTCCAGGCGGCTGCTGATTCGCAGGGCGCTCGCCCGGCCTTGAGCGTCGCGTTCGACACGCGCTTCGATGATCGCCGCGGCGGCGGGATTTTTGCCAAGGTGCCTGCCGATGCGCCGGCCCACCGTTTCATGATCGGTTTGCGGCGAACGCCGCAGCCACGCGTCGATTTTGACCAGTTCGTCGGTGAGCCGCTCGCTTTGGCGTCGCAGCATCGCGCGCTCTTGAAGGCGAACCCGCGCGGTGGGCGCGTTTCCCGACGGCAACTCTGCGATGATACTGGTGGCCGCGCGGCTGAGACATGTGGCCGGCAGCCAGTGGGGGCAGAAACGCTACATGGACATGAGCCACCTCAACGCCGCGAAGCTGGTGGAAAACCAAGGGCAAGCGGCGTGAACTTTAAGTTGAGAGCCGCGCTGCGGCCCGCCAAGCCGGGCCTACGCGCGGCTCTCAACCCTCACGAAAGAACCAACAACAAAACAACACATAACCTTCCTCCGCCGACTATATGCTTTTTAAAATGTGCGAAACTTGACGGACACTACCTTCGCACGGCAACATCCCTCGATTCCACCCCTGCCCTCCTTGGCCAGGGCGCACGCAAGGTGCGCTCCCACAAAAAACGCCACCCGGTTTGCGGGTGGCGTTGAGAGTTTGGCATGTCGCTGAATTGCTTTCGCTTTACACAGCGGCCTCGGCGCTGGGAGCGGCGGCGGGCGGCTCCTCGGGGGCGTCTTGCGGGATCTCGCCGCCGAGGGGAAGCGTCACCTTGAGGCGCTTGTAGGACGGAAGGCCCGTGCCGGCGGGGATGAGATGCCCCATGATCACGTTTTCCTTAAAGCCTTTCAGCATGTCCACCTTGCCGAGGGTCGAGGCGTCGGTGAGAACGCGCGTCGTTTCCTGGAAGGAGGCGGCGCTGATGAAGGACTCCGTCTCGAGCGAGGCTTTCGTGATGCCCAACAGGATCGGCTCGGCCTCGGCGGGTTTGCCGCCAGCGTCCTCGATGCGCTTGTTGTTAATAAGGAAGCTCGTGCGGTCCACTTGCTCGCCCCAGAAATACTCGCTGTCGCCCGGATCGGTGATGCGGACTTTGCGGAGCATCTGGCGGATGATGATTTCGATGTGCTTGTCGTTAATCGTCACACCTTGCAGGCGGTAAACTTCCTGGACTTGCGAGATGAGGAAATCGTAGAGCGCGCTGGGCCCGAGGATTTCGAGGATTTCGTGCGGGTCGGCGGCGCCTTCGGTGAGGTGCTGGCCTTTGTAAACCACGTCGCCGGGTTGCACGATGATGTGCTTGCCGGCGGGGATGAGGTGTTCCTCCTCCTGCGCGGTTTCCTCGTTTTTGACGACGAGCTTGCGCTTGCCGCGGAGCGAGCCCTCGAATGAGACGACGCCGTCGATGCGCGCCATTTCGGCGGCTTCCTTCGGGCGGCGGGCTTCGAAGAGCTCGGCGATGCGGGGGAGACCACCGGTGATGTCCTTGGTCTTGGAGGCCTGACGGGGCGTCTTCGCGAGGAGGGCGCCGGGGGCGATGGTGTCGCCTTCATTGACGGTGATTTGCGCGCCGACGGGAATGGCGTAGGCGGCGAGCGGTTTGCCGGAGGCGTCGCGAACTTCAACTTGCGGGTTGAGGTCTTCCTTGTGCTCGACGACGACGGTCGCGATGCGGCCGGAGGATTCGTCGAGTTCGCGTTTCACGGTGACGCCGGGGATCATGTCCTTGAAGACAAGCACGCCGCCCTTTTCCGAGAGGACGGGGACGTTATACGGATCCCACTGCGCGAGGATGGCGCCTTTTTCGATTTGGTCGCCGTCGCCAACGTGGAGGAACGCGCCGACAACGATGTTGTGGGTTTCGAGTTCCTGGCCGTCTTCGTCGACAACCTCAACGCTGCCGGTTTTGTTGAGCACAATGGCGGCACCGTCGGCGGTGGCGACGAGGCGGAGGCCCTTGTATTTGACAATGCCGGAGGCACGGACGCGGATTTCGGGCTGCTTGAAGGAGCCGGACGCGACACCGCCGATATGGAAGGTTCTCATGGTGAGCTGCGTGCCGGGTTCGCCGATGGATTGCGCGGCGATGATGCCGACGGAATCGCCCTGCTTGGCGACGCGGTTGGTGGCCGGGTTGATGCCGTAGCTCTTGGCGTCGATGCCGGTTTTGCTCGTGGAGGTGAGCGGCGACATGATTTTGACGCGCTCGATGCCGGCTTCCTCGATCTGGGCGGCGATTTCCTCGGTGATGAGTTCGCCGGAGCCAACGAGAACTTTGTTGACGTCGGCGGGATCGACAACGTCGTCGGACGAGAAGCGTCCGATGATGCGCTCGCGGAGGGGGACGATTTCGTCGTCGCCTTCGTAGATGGCTTTTTTCCAAACACCATCGCGGGAGCCGCAATCCTGCTCGGCGATGACAACATCCATCGCGACGTCGCAGAGTTTGCGGGTCAGGTAACCGGCGTCGGCGGTCTTGAGCGCGGTGTCGGCGAGACCCTTGCGGGCGCCGTGGGTGGAGATGAAGTATTCGAGAACGGTGAGGCCTTCGCGGAAGGACGAGAGAATCGGGCGCTCGATAATTTCACCGGAAGGCTTGGCCATGAGTCCGCGGGTTCCGCAGAGCTGGCGGACCTGCTGCTTGTTACCACGGGCGCCGGAGTCCATCATGACATAAACCGGGTTCACCTCGTCGCGACCCTCGTTGGTTTCGAGCTTGGCGAACACGGCCTTGGCGATCTGGTCGGTGGCGCTGGTCCAAATGTCGATGACTTTGTTTTTGCGCTCGCCGTCGGTGATAATGCCCTTGCTGAACTGGGCCTCGACCTCGGCGAGTTTCTTGCGCGAGGCGGCGACGACGTCCTTCTTGGCCTCGGGGATGATCATGTCGTCGATACCGATCGAAATGCCGGCCTGAAACGCGGTCTGGAAGCCGAGCTCCTTGAGTTTGTCGAGGGTTTCGACGGTGACGTAGTTGCCCGACACTTTGTAGGTGTTGAGAATGAGGTCGCCGAGCTTGCCCTTCGGCACGGGGAAGTTCACGAAGCCGAGGCCTTCGGGCCAGACTTGGTTGAAGATCACGCGGCCGACGGTGGTGCGGATGGTGCGCTTGTCCTTGTTACCGAAAACGGTTTCCTTGCCCAGGTCGGGATTGGGAACATCGACCCAGTCGTGAACCTTGAGGGCGCCTTCGAGTTTGGCGAAGAGGACTTCCTGCAGGCCGGCGAGAACGGGCACGCGCTGGTTCTTGGCGGGTTCCTTGCGCGGCTTGAGCGTGAGGTAGTAGGCACCGAGAACAATATCCTGCGAGGGCGTGAGAATGGGCTTGCCGGAGGAGGGCGAGAAGATGTTGCTCGTCGCCATCATGAGCATCTTGCACTCCATGATCGCCTCGAGTGAGAGCGGGACGTGCACAGCCATTTGGTCGCCGTCGAAGTCCGCGTTGTATGCCGTGCAGACAAGGGGATGCACACGAATGGCCTCGCCTTCAATAAGCACGGGTTCGAACGCTTGAATCGACAGACGGTGAAGCGTCGGGGCGCGGTTGAGGAGCACGGGGTGGCCCTTGGTGACCTCTTCCAAAATGTCCCAAACTTCGGGTGATTTTTTCTCGATCATCTTGCGCGCGCCGCGGACGGTGTGCACGAAGCCGAGTTCTTTCAGGCGGCGGATGATGAAGGGCTCGAAGAGCACGAGCGCCATTTTCTTCGGGAGGCCGCACTGGTTGAGCTTGAGCTCGGGGCCGATGACGATGACGGAACGGCCGGAGTAATCGACGCGCTTGCCGAGAAGGTTTTGGCGGAAGCGGCCCTGCTTGCCCTTGAGCATGTCTGAGAGCGACTTGAGGGGGCGGTTGCCGGCGCCGGTGACGGGGCGTCCGTGGCGGCCGTTGTCGAAGAGCGCGTCAACGGATTCCTGCAACATGCGCTTTTCGTTATGGATGATAACGTCGGGCGTCTTGAGTTGCATGAGGTTTTTCAACCGGTTGTTGCGGTTGATAACGCGGCGGTAAAGGTCGTTGAGATCGGAGGTGGCGAAACGGCCGCCTTCGAGCGGAACGAGCGGGCGAAGGTCGGGCGGAATGACCGGGAGGACTTCGAGCACCATCCATTCGGGACGCGACTTGGAGTGGATGAAGCCTTGGATGACCTTGAGGCGCTTGGAGAGCTTTTTCTTGATCTGCTTCGAGCGGGTGGCGCGCATTTGCTCGTGAAGTTCAACGACGGTGGCGTCGAGGTCCATTTTCACGAGGGCTTCGCGGACGGCTTCCGCGCCCATCTTGGCGACAAAGGAGTCGTCTCCGAATTCGTCGAGCGCCTGGCGGTATTCGACGTCGGTGAGGAGCTGCTTGGCTTCGAGCGGGGTTTTGCCCGGATCGATGACCATGTAGTTCTCGTAATAGATGACGCGCTCGAGCGCGCGGGCGGTCATGTCGAGCATGAGGCCGAGGCGCGAGGGCATCGACTTGAGGAACCAGATGTGCGAGACGGGAACGGCGAGCTCAATGTGGCCCATGCGTTCGCGGCGGACGCGGGAGATGGTGACGAGAACGCCGCAACGATCGCAGGTGACGTCCTTGTATTTGATGCGCTTGTATTTTCCGCAGGCGCATTCGTAGTCGCGCACGGGGCCGAAAATCTTCTGGCAGAAGAGGCCGCCGGGCTCGGGCTTGAATGTGCGGTAGTTGATCGTTTCGGGGTTCTTGACCTCGCCCTTGGACCACTGGCGGATGGTGTCGGGCGCGGCGACGGTGATGGAGACGCAGTCGAAGGGATTCTCCTCGGTGCCGAGAGCTGTGCGGGCTTCGTTGCGCTCAATGGCGCCGGCGGCGTGTTCGGATGGTTGAATCATGATTTTAAAAAATGCTGGTTGCGGTGATTTGCGTTCGACTTAAGCCGGCATAAATCGAGTTAGGCCGATTTATGCCGGTGGATGTTTAGCCCTTGGCGGCGGTGCCGAAGCCGAGGGCGTCGCGGCGGTTGAGTTTGATGTCGAGGCCGAGGGACTGGATTTCCTTGATCAACACGTTGAAGGATTCCGGCGTGCCGGCTTGCAGCGTGTTGTCGCCCTTGACGAGCGATTCGTAGATCTTGGTGCGGCCCTGGACGTCGTCCGACTTGACGGTGAGCAGTTCCTGGAGCGTGTGCGCCGCGCCGTAGGCTTCGAGCGCCCACACTTCCATTTCGCCGAAACGCTGTCCGCCGTATTGCGCCTTGCCGCCCAGGGGTTGCTGGGTGACGAGCGAGTAGGGACCGACCGCGCGGGCGTGGATCTTGTGCGACACGAGATGGTTCAGCTTCATCATGTAGATGTAGCCGACCACGACTTGCTGGTCGATTTTCTCGCCGGTGCGTCCGTCGAAGAGGACGGATTTGCCGGAGGTGGGCAGGTGCGCCTCCTTGAGATAATTGCGGACTTGTTTTTCGGGAATGCCGTCGAACACGGGCGTGGCCACTTTCATGCCGAGCTTTTTACAGGCCCAGCCGAGGTGGGTTTCGAGAACCTGCCCGACGTTCATGCGCGATGGCACGCCGAGAGGATTAAGACAAATTTCGACGGGTGTGCCGTCCGGCAGGAAGGGCATGTCGGCCTCGGGAACGATCTTGGCGACGACGCCTTTGTTTCCGTGGCGGCCGGCCATCTTGTCACCGACTTCGAGCTTGTGCTTGGTGGCGATGTAAACCTTGACCTGTTTGATGGCGCCGTTGCCGTTGTCCTCGCCGGCCTCGATGTTCTGGATCTTGCGCTCGCGGTCGCCCTCGAGCTCGTCGAACTTCGATTGGTAGCTGCCGATGATTTCCATGATCTTGATGCGAACCGGGGACGGGTCGATCTCGATGTGCTTGGAGACGGCGGCGAGTTTGCGCAGGAGCGTCTTGGTGATCTTGCGGTTGGCCGGGATGATGATTTCGCCGGTCTGGCCGTTGACGACGTCGAGCGGGATTTTTTCGCCGAGGAGGATGTTCGACAGCGCCTCGGTGAGGCCTTCGCGGAGTTTGTCGATCTGGGTTTTGTATTCCTCCTGGATTTGCTTGGTCTGGCGGCGGCGGTCGGAGGGCGAGAGCTTCTCCTGCTCGAAATCGAGGCGGGTGGAAACTTTCACGTCCATGACGATGCCGGCGGTGCCGGAGGGGACGACGAGCGAGGTGTCCTTAACGTCGGCGGCTTTTTCACCGAAGATGGCGCGAAGGAGTTTTTCCTCGGGCGCAAGTTCGGTTTCCGATTTCGGCGTGATCTTGCCGACGAGGATGTCGCCGGGCTTGATCTCGGCGCCGACGCGGATGACGCCGTTGTGGTCGAGATTCTTGAGAGCTTCCTCGCCGACGTTCGGGATGTCGCGGGTGATTTCCTCGGGCCCGAGCTTGGTGTCGCGCGCGGTGACTTCGAACTCGTGGATGTGGATCGAGGTGTAGATGTCCTCCTTGAGAACTTTTTCGGAGATCAGGATGGCGTCCTCGAAGTTGTAGCCGTTCCACGGCATGAAGGCGACGAGGATGTTGCGGCCGAGGGCGAGCTCGCCCTTGTCGGTCGAGGGACCGTCGGCGATGACCTGGCCGGCCTTGATCTTCTGGCCCTTCTTGACGATGGGCTTTTGGTTGTAGCAGGTGCTCGCGTTCGAGCGCATGAACTTGCGCAGCTCGTAAACGCGGACGCCGTTTTTCGGGTCGGATTTCGGGTTGCGGTCGAAGTTTTTCGGGAGTTCGCCGTCCTTGGTGACGACGACGCGCTTGCCGTCGACGGAGGCGACGATGCCGGCTTCCTCGGCGGCGACGACGATCTTGGAGTCGCGCGCGACGCGTTCCTCGATGCCGGTGCCCACGAAGGGGGCCTCGGTTTGGAGGAGCGGAACGCCCTGGCGTTGCATGTTGGCGCCCATGAGCGCGCGGTTGGCGTCGTCGTGCTCAAGGAACGGGATCATGCCGGCGGCGATCGAGATGACCTGCTTCGGCGAGACGTCCATGTAGTTGACTTCGCTGGCGGGGACTTCGAGCGGGTCGCCCTTGTCGTCGCGGACGGTGACTTTGCCGATGAAGTGGCCCTTGTCGTCGAGGTCGGAATTGGCCTGCGCGATGATCTTGCCCTCCTCCTGGTCGGCGGTGAGGTAGTCGATCTTGTCGGTGACGCGGCCGTCCTTGACGACGCGGTAGGGCGTTTCGACGAAGCCGAATTCGTTGACGTGCGCGTAGGTGGCGAGGGAGTTGATGAGGCCGATGTTCGGGCCTTCGGGCGTTTCGATGGGGCAGATGCGGCCGTAGTGCGACGGGTGGACGTCGCGGACTTCGAAGCCGGCGCGGTCGCGGTTGAGACCGCCGGGCCCGAGCGCGGAGAGGCGGCGCTTGTGCGTCACTTCGGCGAGCGGGTTGATCTGGTCCATGAATTGCGAGAGCTGGCTGCGCGCAAAGAAATCGCGGATGACGGTGGTGAGCGCCTTCGGGTTGATGAGTTTTTGCGGCGTGATGGAGTCGACGCTTTGATCATACATCGTCATGCGTTCGCGGACGAGGCGCTCGGTGCGGCTGAGGCCGACGCGGCACTGGTTGGCCAAAAGTTCGCCGACGGTGCGGACGCGGCGCGAGCCGAGGTGGTCGATGTCATCGACAACACCCTCGCCGCGCTTGAGGCGGATGAGATACTTGGTGGCGGCGACGACGTCGTCGCTTTCGAGAATGCGTTGTTCGATTTCGGCCTTGAGGCCGAGCTTTTGGTTGACCTTGTAGCGGCCGACGCGGCCGAGGTCGTAGCGCTTGGGATCGAAGAAGAGGCGCTTGAGCAGGGCGCGGGCGTTGGCCGTTGTGGGCGGTTCGCCGGGGCGGAGGCGCTTGTAGATTTCCTTGAGGGCTTCCTCCTCGTTTTGCGTCGGGTCTTTCTTGAGGGCGCGGATGATGGCGCCTTCGTCAACCGAGGTGTCGATGACGCGGAGGGTGGTGATGCCGTGTTTTTCGAAGGTGCGCACGATCTGTTTCGTGAGCGGCTCGAAGGCGCGGGCGAGCACGACGCCTTGCTGGACGTCGATGGCGTCCTCGACGAGCACGAGCGTGGAGACGTTCTCCATGCCGAGGGCTTTCGAGACCTTGATGTCCTTGACCTCGTAGAAGAGGTTGAGGAGGTCGACGTTGGCGCTGTAACCGATGGCGCGCAGGAGGGTCGTGATGAGGAATTTGCGGCGGCGGCGGCGGCGGTCGAGATAGACGTAGAGCAGGTCGTTGTTGTCGAACTGCACCTCAAGCCAGGTGCCGCGGTCGGGGATGATGCGGAAGGAGTGGAGGGGTTTGCCGTTCGGGTGCGGCGTGACCTCGAAGGCGATGCCGGGCGAGCGGTGGAGCTGCGAGACGACGACGCGCTCGGCGCCGTTGATGATGAAGGAGCCGCGCTCGGTGACCATGGGGATTTCGCCCATGTAGATTTCCTCGTCCTTGATGAAGTCGGCCTCGCGGAGGCGGAGTTTCACGTAGAGGGGAACCGAGTAGGTGACGCCTTCGCGGAGGCATTCGATCTCGGAGTTCTTGGGCTCGCCGAGGTTGTAGGAGAGGTATTCGAGCGTGAGGCGTTCGTCGTAGGAGAAGATGGGGAAGACCTCCTTGAAAACGGCTTCAAGGCCTTGCGGCTTGCGTTGCTTGTCCGGCACGCCCTTCTGCAAAAAGTCCATGTAGGACTGGATCTGAATTTCGATCAGATTGGGCGGTTGGATTACTTCACGAAGTTTACCGAAGTTATTGCGGTCGGCCATGGTTTTTCCCGGTTGAATATGAGTGGAGACGACGAAACGGCCCGTGTGCGGGGGGCGGTTGATTTAGCTGGCTCGCGACCGCGCATGGGTGGCGGAGGCGGTGGCAGCAGGCACTGACTGATTACGATTTTGAGAAAAGGCAAAGCACAGGCCGCCTTTATGAACGGCCTGTGCTGAAATAATGGAAAGGTGCTTCCAGTTGCGAACCAAGTTATTACTTGAGCTCGACTTTGGCGCCGGCGGCCTCGAGTTTCTTTTTGATCTCTTCGGCTTCGGCTTTGGAAACGTTTTCCTTGACGGGCTTCGGAGCGCCCTCGACGAGGTCCTTGGCTTCCTTGAGGCCCAGGCCGGTGATGGCGCGGACTTCCTTGATGGCGCCGATCTTGTTCGCTCCGGCTTCCTTGAGGACGACGGTGAACTCGGTTTGCTCCTCGGCGGGCGCGCCACCAGCGGCGGCTCCCCCGGCGACAACTGCGACGGCGGCGGCGGCGGAAACGCCCCACTTTTCCTCGAGGTCTTTGACGAGGGCGGCGAGTTCGATGACGGGCTGCGCGGACAGCCATTCGATGACTTGTTCTTTGGTGATGTTGCTCATGGTAATCTCCTGTCCTTGACTAGCGCCGACAAAACAGGGCCGGGCGTTTAAGAGACGTATCCCCTAGTGGTCGGACGGTTGATGGTTTTTGTCTTTCGGCGCCGAAGCGCGAAAATGGTTTTGGTTTTGCGGATTGGTTGAATCGACTTAAGTCGACTTAAATCGATGTGAGTCGATTCAAGTCGAAAAAAGGCGGTGTAAAAATCAGGCTGCGGGTGCCTCGGCGGGCGCTGCTTCGGCGGCGGGAGCGGCGTCGCCCCCGTCCTTCTTGACCTTGGCGTCGAGGACGCGGACGAAGGCGGCGGCGTTGCTGGTGAGCAGGCTGAGGAAGGAGCTGCGGAGCTCGTTGAGCGAGGGCAGGTCGGCGATCTGCGAGAGGAAGTCGGCGGTGACGACTTTCTTCTCCATGATGCCGGTCTTGATTTCCAGGCGCTGTTTTTCCTTGAAGAACTGCTTGATGATCTTCGCCACGGCGGCGGGATTCTCACCGCCGACGAGGATCGCGGTCGGGCCGACGAAGGCGTCGTCACCGAGCTCGGGCAGGCCGAGGGCCTTGGCGGCGACCTTGAGCGAGCTGTTCTTGACGACGTGGAACTCGGCGTTTTCGGCGCGGAGTTTGGCGCGCAATTCGGCGACGTCGGACACGGTCACCTTCGTGTAGTTGGCGAGGATGACGTAGTCGGATTTCTTGAGGTGTGTCTCGACCTCTGCGATAAGATATTGTTTTTCGGCTCTCATTGTGGTCGGGCTCCTTTTAGTATTTGTTGTATTCGGTGGAGACGAGGCGGACGCCGGGGCTCATGGAGGCGGAGATTGCCACGGTCTTGATGTAGTGGCCCTTGAAGGAGGCGGGCTTGGCCTTGCCGACGGCCTCGATCACGGCTTGCGCGTTCTCGACGATCTGCGCGGGCGTGAAGGAGCGTTTGCCGATGCCGACGCCGATGTTGCAGGTCTTGTCCATCTTGAACTCGACACGGCCGGCCTTGACGGCCTTGACGCCGGCGGCGATGTCGTCGGTGACGGTGCCGCTCTTCGGGTTGGGCATGAGGCCCTTGGGACCGAGGATGCGGGCGAGCGTGCGAACTTTTTTCATGGCTTCGGTCGTCGCGATGGCGACGTCGAAGTCGAGCCAGCCTTCGCTGACCTTGGCCATCATGTCGTCGAGGCCGGCATGGTCGGCGCCCGCGGCGATGGCGGCGTCGGGCGCGTCGGTGAAGACGAGCACGCGGACTTGCTTGCCGGAACCGTGCGGGAGCGGTGTGGTGCCGCGAACCATCTGGTCGCCCTGGGACGAATCGACGCCGAGGCGGATGGAAAGCTCGACGGTTTCGTCGAACTTGGTTTTCGGAAACTTGGCGAGGACTTCAACGGCCTCGGCCAATGTATACCCTTTTGTGAGGTCAGCGACCTTTTGGGCGCTGCGGTAGCGTTTGCTTTGTTTTGCTGGCATTTTGGACTCCTTGCGGTGCAGACGATCCGGTTTGGGCGAATCTCCCGCGGTTGATGAAAAGACTGAAAGACTGAAAGACTGAAAGGCTGGACAGTGTTGGTGAAAATGAACCCGGGCCTTGGACTTCCTGCTTTCGGCCTTTTTCAGCCATTCAGCTTTTCAGTCTTTCAGCCCTTTGTTTTTAGTCGGTGACTTCGACGCCCATGTTGCGGGCGGTGCCTTCGAGGATTTTGACGCCGGCCTCCTCGGTTAGAGCGTTCATGTCCTTCTGCTTGATTTTCCAGATTTCGGCGAGTTGCTTGCGCGTGACCTTGCCGACCTTGTCCTGGTTGGGACGGGCGGAGCCGCTGGCGATGTTGGCGGCCTTCTTGATGAGGACGGCGGCCGGGGGCGACTTGAGGATGAAGGTGAAGCTCTTGTCGGTGTAAACGGTGATGACCACGGGGAGGATCATGCCGTTTTGGTCCTTGGTGCGGGCGTTGAAGTCTTTGCAGAACGCCATGATGTTGACGCCTTGGGCGCCGAGCGCGGGACCGACGGGGGGCGCGGGATTGGCGGCGCCGGCGGGAAGTTGGAGGCGGATGTAGCCTTGGATTTTCTTAGCCATGATGAGCGATGATTTTGATTTGGTTTTAGTTGCTTGCTTGATTTGTCGGGTTTTCGCCGCGGCTTAGAGGCGGGCTTTGGGAAAAACCTAAATCAATATCGGTGGTGAAAAGATGGTTTAGCTCTCCGTCATGCGCTGGACTTGCCAGTATTCGAGCTCGACCGGGGTGAAGCGGCCGAAGATGGAGACGGAGATTTTGAGTTTGCCGCGCTCGGGATCGATTTCGTCGATGCGGCCGGTGAGGTTTGCGAAGGCGCCGTCAGTGACCTTGACCTCCTCGCCGACTTCGTAGGAAACCTTGGGCACTTCCTTGCCGTTGGCCGCCTCGATGCGGGCGCGGATTTCGTCGATTTCGGTCTGGCGCAGCGCGGAGGGTTTTTCACCGCCGACAAAGCTGATCACGCCCGCGACTTCCTTCACGAAATACCAGGGGCGGTTGATGAGCTTGCGCTCACCATCGAAGAGGCGCATGTGGATGAAAACGTAACCCGGGTAGAGTTTGCGGGTGATGGTTCTCTTCTTGCCGTTCTTGACCTCGGAAACCTGCTCGGTGGGCAACAGCACCTCAAAGATGTAATCGTCGAGTTCCTCCTGCTTCTTGAACTTGTCGATGTAGACTTTGACCTTGTTCTCCTGGCCGGAGAGTGTGTGCAGGGCGAACCATTGGGCGTCTGCGGGAACGGTGGCGGTGTCTGACATGGGTGTTGGTGCGGCGTCGGGGCGGCGATGGAAGCGGACAGCTTAGCTGACGAGCTTGGTGCAGAGCGCGATGAGTTGGTAGAGCGAAAAGTCGCAGATGCTTGTGAACAGGCCGAGAAGCAATGAGGCGAAAATGACAACCCCGGTGGACTGGACGAGCTCCGCTCGTGTGGGCCATGTGCACTTTTTCAGTTCATCGACCATTTCGATGACGAAAATGCGGGTTTTGCTGAATATGTTAAATTTCATGGATGCGGATTTCGGAATGTTTTTGTTCTCTGTCGCTCAGCTTTTCAGCCCTTCAGTCTTGTCAAGCTTCTCTCTTCGTTCAAAACAGCCTTTTAAAGTGGCAGGCGCGGAGGGACTCGAACCCCCAACCGACGGTTTTGGAGACCGCTACTCTACCAATTGAGCTACACGCCTGTGATAATTGTTGTTTAGACGACGCAGCCGAGGCCCGTTTTGCGGAGCCCCGGCAGGTCGTTTAAGTTGGTTGCAAAAACCGATTACTCGGTGATTTCGGTAATACGACCCGCGCCGATGGTGCGACCGCCTTCGCGGATGGCGAAGCGCTGGAGTTTTTCCATGGCGATGGGGGCGATGAGCTCGATGTCCACGCTGATGTTGTCACCAGGCATGATCATCTCAACACCCTTCGGGAGGTTCACAACGCCGGTCACGTCGGTCGTGCGGAAGTAGAACTGCGGGCGATAGCCGTTGAAGAACGGTGTGTGGCGGCCGCCTTCTTCCTTGGACAAGCAGTAGATCTCGGCCTTGGCCTTCTTGTGCGGGGTGATGGAGCCGGGCTTGGCGAGCACTTGGCCGCGCTCAATGCCGTCTTTTTCAACACCGCGGAGGAGGATGCCGACGTTGTCACCGGCCTGGCCGCTGTCGAGAAGCTTGCGGAACATTTCGATGCCGGTAACGACGGAGTTGGCGGTATCGCGGAGGCCGACGATTTCGACGGGCTCGTTGACCTTGATCACGCCGCGCTCAATACGGCCGGTGGCGACGGTGCCGCGGCCGGTGATCGAGAAGACGTCCTCGACGGACATGAGGAAGGGCTTGTCGTTTTCACGAACGGGCTCGGGAATGTCGGTGTCGATCGCGGCCATGAGGTCGGCGATGGCTTTCTCGCCCTCGGGCGTGCCCTCAAGGGCGGCCGTGGCGGAACCATGAACGATCGTGGTGGTGTCACCAGGGAACTGGTATTTGCTGAGGAGCTCGCGGATTTCCATGTCGACGAGGTCGAGGAGTTCCTTGTCGTCGATGAGGTCAACCTTGTTGAGGAAGACAACGATCGTGGGAACGCCAACCTGGCGGGCGAGGAGGATGTGCTCGCGGGTCTGGGGCATCGGGCCGTCAGCCGCGGAGACCACGAGGATCGCGCCGTCCATCTGGGCGGCGCCGGTGATCATGTTCTTGACGAAGTCGGCGTGGCCCGGGCAGTCGACGTGGGCGTAGTGGCGCTTGTCGGTTTCGTATTCGACGTGCGAGACGGCGATGGTGACGATCTTGGAAGCGTCGCGGACGGTGCCGCCCTTTGCGATGTCGGCGTAGGACTTGACCTCCGCGAGACCTTTGCGAGCCTGGACAGCGAGAATCGCGGTCGTAAGCGTAGTTTTGCCATGATCGACGTGACCGATGGTGCCGACGTTAACGTGCGGCTTTGTGCGTTCGAATGTTCCTTTAGCCATGATGTTATTGAGTGAAGTTGTTGATGTTGGAGTTTGTAGTTTTTGACCCTCAGGATTAGCGTCGGAGAAGTCAACGACGGCCGTCTTCCAATGGAGCCCAGAACCGGATTTGAACCGGCGACCTCCTCCTTACCAAGGAGGTGCTCTACCAACTGAGCTATCTGGGCATACCAATAGAATGGGTCAAAAAACGAGAAAAAGAGTGGAGAACGTGGTGAGTGCGCCAAGGGTCGTCAACTGAAAAGTTGGCCTTTTTGTGCGAAACCTAACCCGTTCCGGATACTCCAATCTGGAACTTGCCGCCCTTTGGGAGCGGGAAGGACGCGGAGGAAAGCGCGCATTTTGGAAATGTCAACATGTCTGTGGACCTTTTCCGCCTCCCGCATTTTCAAGCGTGACCCCGCGCGCGACACCGTGTTTCCTGTGCCACTTTACAACATGAAAAAACAAGCCTCCCGACTCACCTTAGCGTCGCGCGCGTGCCTTGCCGCCGCCTTCGCGTTTTCCCTCCTCATGTCCTCAACCGCCCTCGCCAAACCCGACACTCGCAACCGCGCCGAAATCCCCGACCAATACAAGTGGGACTTCACGCCCATCTTCCCAAACTGGGACGCCTGGGAGGCCGCCATGAAGGACATGGAGGCCAAGATGAACGAATACGCCGCCCTCAAGGGCACGCTCGCCAACGGCCCCGATGCCGTCCTCCGCGCGCAGCTCCTCTCCGACGAAATCGGCAAGCTCAGCTACAAGACCTATTGCTACACCAGCCTCCAGCGCGACGTTGACCAGCGCGACAATTCCATGGACGCCAAACTCCAGCGCGTGCAAGCCCTCTTCGCCAAGTTCGGCACGCAAGCCTCGTGGTTCACGCCCGAGCTCCTCACCATCCCGCAGGCAACGATGGAAACATGGATCGCCACCACGCCCGCGCTCCAACCCTACCGCTTCCCGCTGCTCGACACCTACCGCCAGCAAAAGCACGTGCTCGACGAAAAAGGCGAAAAACTCCTTTCCTACTCCGCGCAGGCCAACGGCACCCCGCGCACCGTTTACCAAAGCCTCAGCACCGCCGACATCAAGTTCCCCTCCATCACGCTCTCCGACGGCAGCGAAGTCACCCTCTCGCCCGGCGCCTACATGCAGATCCTCAACACCAACATGAACCAGGCCGACCGCGCCAAGGCATTCGACGCCTACTACAAAACCTACACCGCCAACATCAACACCTACGCCTCCATCTACAACGGCATCATGCAACGCGACTGGTTTGTCGCGCGGGCCCGCAATTACTCGACGACCCTGGAGGCCGCGCTCGAGGGCAACAACATCCCCGTCGCCGTCGTCGAAAACCTTATCGCCACCGCGCGCGCCGGCAACAAGCCGCTCCAGCGCTACCTCAAGCTCCGCAAAAAACTCCTCGGCCTCGACACCTACCACATTTACGACAACTACGTTCCCATCTACCACGTTGACAAAACCTACTCCTACGAGGACTCGCGCCGCCTCGCCATCGAGTCCATCGAACCCCTCGGCCCCGAATACGGAAAACGATTCCGCGCGTTCGCCAACAGCAAGCAGCTCGACGTCTATGAAAACGAAGGCAAGCGCTCCGGCGCCTACAGCATGGGCGTCTACGGAGTCGGCTCCTACGTGCTCCTCAATCACAACGACACGCTCGACGCCGCCTTCACCTACGCGCACGAGGCCGGCCACGCCCTGCACAGCATGCTCTCCTCCGAGAACCAGCCCTTCGCCACGGCCGGCTACACCATCTTCGTCGCCGAAGTCGCCTCGACCACCAACGAACGCTTCCTCCTCGACCGCCTCCTCAAGGAAACGACCGACCCGAAGGAGCGCTTCCTCCTCCTCCAGCACGCCGTCGATTCGATCCTGGGCACCTTCTACCGCCAGATCGTTTTCGCCGATTACGAACTGCGCGCGCACAAACTCGTCGAGGAAGGCCGCCCCATCACCGCCGAAGTCCTCACCGGCATCTACCGCCAGTGCCTCGCCGACTACTACGGCGACGCCATGACGGCCGACGAACTCGAGTGCATGACCTGGGCGCGCATCCCGCACTTCTTCAACTCGCCGTATTACGTTTACCAATACGCCACCTGCTTCGCCTCCTCCGCGCAAATCTACAAGAAGATGACAACCGGCCCCGCCGCCTCGCGCCAGGCCGCCGTCGAAAACTACCTCACGCTCCTCAAGAGCGGCGGCAACGACCATCCCGTCGAGCAGCTCAAGAAAGCCGGCGTTGACCTGACCAAGCCCGAGGCCGTGCAAGCGGTCGTCGATCAGCTCGACGAACTGGTCGCGCAACTTGAGCGCGAAGCCGCGAAGATCGAGTCGGAAAAGTGACGCGCCCATAAAGGCAAGCTCCTGCCAATCGTATCAAAGGCAGGGCAAAGCCTCTGGCTGAGCCAAAGCAGTTCCGCATATCACAATGCCTCCGGCAGTGCCGGAGGCATTGTTGCATCTCCCTCGCAACCCGGCACAAAAAAGCCCCCCAAAAGCACGCTTGCTTTTTGGGGGGGCCGAAAATGTCAGGCAGGGCAGCCTTGATGACAACCAATTACACCTGCACGTTATAAGTGCCGCGCGCGATCATGTCCTGCACGTTTTCCTGCATGTTCCGCCTGGGGGGCAGGATGTCTTCGCGAGGCGTGTTATCCACGAAAAACTCAACAATATGGGAAACTTTTCCGTGGCCGGATTCGCGGAGCTTGTCCTCGATCTTGGTAATCACGGCGCGGAGTTCGGCGGCGCTTTCAGCGTCAAGCTCCTGCACTTCGTCGTCTTTTTTGAAGATAACGTGGTAGGGAGGGACGGTGTCGCTGGTGAGGGTGAGTTGGTAGGCGCTGGCTCCGTTATGGAAATAGGTGAGGCGCACGAGGCCGATTTCCTGAAACACCGCGAGGCAGCGATACACTGTGACCAAATCGCAAGTGTCGGGCGGCAGGTCGGCATGAATTTGCTCAATGCTGGCCGGAACGGAGCGGTTGATCAACGAGTTGAGAATGGAAATACGGGGCTGGGTGATACGCAGTCCCGCCTCTTTGAGTCGGGCGCACGCATACTCAATCGACGTTTTGGATGTCTGGCTTGGCTGGGCGATGGCCAGCGGATGATTGGTCTGGGTGGATGCGATCATGATGGAAATTGAAAGTTTATTATGTCTTGCGCCGTTATTTGAAAAAGCAATGCAATAATTTTGTATGAAAGAAAATCGTCACAACCAAAATACCTTATTGCATTGCGCGTCAACACAATACATGTGTCGGGGCAAATTTAAGTTTTTTTGGTCCAAGCCCTGCTCTACCAGGTGCTGCGATAACCAAAGTTGATTGCCCAAGGGCGTTTATAGTCCTGGGCCTTGGCGTATTCGTAATCAAGATACAACTGGCTCTTCCGGTTGATAACCCACGAGCAGCCAATGCCGGCCTCGTAGCGGGTGCCGTCCAGGTCAGCGGTATAGTATTGCGGGTATCCGGGACTGCCGGCCCGAATACGCCCGCCCTTTGTGGACGCGCTGGCGGCGGCAAGGCGGATGTAGGGTTTGAATTTTGAGCCGGGGCGGTCATAGCCGGTTCGGATGGCGGCGCGAGCCTGCTTGATGTTGGCATCGGCTATCTTAACCTCCATCGGGTCGGCGTTGCCAATCTGAGAGTGGTGGGGGACGGTGTTATAGGTTTTGCCATTAATGATAGCGATGGAGAGTTGCGCGGAAGGCTCGACCCACCAACCGGAGTTCTTGAATCTTATGATTTTGCCGACCTCTTGAGAAATCCCCCAAGCCGCGTTATTGTATTCGGCGCTGGTTTGCTGGCCGTCGAGAGCGCGAGCATGAATTTTGTTGCTGTTCCGCATGATGAGCAGCGTGGTGTCGCCATACCAGCCGTTATCCTTGAGGTAACTGAAATAGAAACCGAGGCCGATGCTGTTGGTTTCGCCGTCGCCGCGGATGTCAAAATCGCGATCGACATTGGAAATGACGGCATAGGCGCCGAGGAGGTATTGGTTGTCCTCCCAACGGAATGTCTTGTCGTAGCCGGAGGCAATTCCTGCGACAGTTTCATCAAAGGGATCGGTGGCCACGCTGATGTCCGCTTCAAGGTTATAGGCGTTGGCGCGCAGCCACATGTTACCGCCCTTGGAGGTGACGGTGGTATAGGCAAGCGGAGACTGGCGTGTTTCAGGCGGAGTCATGAGGGATTCCTGCCGCAAGTCGCCCATGCGCTGGCGAACGGAGTCGAGCTGGTAGTGCCATTCCAGCCCCGCGACGCTGGCAGTGGAAAGAACGGCGTCGCCAAGGTTGCTCAGCTCGTCCGTGGCGGCGAGATACCAGACATTGGGATTTTCCGGCGTGAGCAGGCCGCCGACACCCTGACGAACCATGAGTCGCCCCATGCCCACTTCCGTGGTGCCGCTAAAGGTGAGCGTGTTGCTGATGGTATAATTGCCTTCATCGAGCTCGATGATCACAAGGGATTTGCGGGTCTTGTCGGGGGTGACCTTGTCAATATTGATGGCCTTGACAACATATTCGCCCTCGAGGGTGCCGGACAGGATGAGTTTGTCCGCCTTGCCGGAATTGTAATCGGAACGGACAAAAATAGTGCCGGTTGTGCCGGTGATTGTGCCGCTGAAATTGGTGATATGCACCGAGGAGGGGATATAGCCGGATTCGGGGAAGGAGGAGCCGGTGCGCAACACGCCGTGATTCATCACGTTTTTGATGTTTTGATTATAACCGCCGAGGTCGAGGACGCCGTCGGCATTGATCTCAAATGCGCCGATGCTGTCGAAATTATTGGCCCTGCCGGAAATGAGCGCGCCTTGATTAATCTGGACGGTGCCGGAGTAAGAGCTGCCGCCATCGATGGTGACTTCGGCGGTGCCGGTTTTGACAAGGACGCCGCCGCTGCCGGCAAGCGATCCGCTAAAGACGTAATCGACGGCGGTGTTGAAAATGAAAGTGCCGCTGGTGAGGATGTTGCCTTTGATTTCAGGCCGGGCGGGACGGGTTGACTCATCCTCTTCATCTTCGTCCTCGGACGTTGTATTCTCGAAGATGAAGACATTTTCATTAACGACGTCGCCGTAAAGGGTGCCCGTGTGGAGCATGGTGCCCGAGGGCTTGACATAAACCCCGAGGCTGCCGGCGGTTCCACCGCCGATCACAGAAGAGACGTCGCTCACCAGCAAGCCCTCCTCCGCAATGGTCCAGCCAGTGTAGCTGTTGTTTGTGCCGGCCAATACGAGGGTGCCCGTGCCTGTCTTGGTGAGTGTTTTGCCATCCCAGCCGTTAAACCAAGCGGTGGAGGTGTCGTTGTCCTCAAGGCTGGTGGCCAGGGTAAAGGTGCCGGAATCGACATAAAACGTGCCATGCGCGCTTTGATTCGCGGTGCTTTCCCACACGAGCGATGATTTGAGAACGATCTGGGTCTCGTAATCAGTGCCACTGGTGGAGATGTCTGTAAAAACGAGAAATTTCGACTCATCGACAGTGTCGAGGGAAACATTGTTAACGACGAGTGCGTAGTCGCGATCGATTGTGGTGCCGGAAACAACGAGCGTGTGCGTCGACTCCCTGTCGTAACTGCTGATATTGCCGTAGCCCGCTATGTTGATCGTGGAACTCGTCGTGGTGCTGAGTTCGCCGACGTCGAGCGCGATGGTGTCGGTGATGCTGAGATTGAGCGTGGTGTCGGCGGCGACGACAAGGGTGCCGGTGACCTTAAGCTGGTTGTTGCCGCCGATGGCGAGCGAGCCTTCCTCAATGTGAATATTACCCACTGTTCCGGTGCCGAGCGTGGCCATGTCCGAGGAGGTTTTGTAAACATTGGCGGTGTTGCGAATGGTGCCTGTGAAATCGCCCGAAAACAGGGTGAGGTCGCATCCCTGCATGTCCATGGTGCCGATGCCGTTGAGGCTGGCAATGGTGCGGTCAACCGTGCCCGAACGATAGACGCCCGTGCCGATGATATTGAGCGTGGAACTGTCGGTGATGTTGCCGATGAGGGTTCCCGCGTCGATGGTGGTGGGTCCCGTGTAGGTGTTGCTGCCAGTAAGCGCAAGCATCCCGGCCCCCGTTTTGCGGAGCTCGCCGGAACCAACAAGATCGACGTTGAGTTCCGTGGCCGTGCCCATCGCGGCGGGCGCCCCGGTGCCGGTGGCGTTGACCGTGAGCGTGCCCGTGATTTCAACATCGCTGCCCGGGGTGGCGGTAATGCTTCCGTAATAGGCGGCTAGAGTGGCATCATCAAAACGGATTTTGCCCGCGCCGCCATCCACATCACCATTGCTGTCGATGGTTGTGAGCGCCAGGGTGCCGGTGCCATAATTCGCGCTGATCGCAATGGTGGAGCTTTCCACAATAAAGGATTGGGCGACAATGCCGCCATCAACCACGAGCGTGGAATAATCGGAAAGCGTCACCGTGCCGCCAACGTAGGCCGCCGACGAGGTCTGCGGGGCGTTGCTTCCGGAAATCGTGTTTCTATAGATTGAGATCGTGCTCTCCGATCCCGACATTACGAGGTTGCCTTTCGTGTAAATGGCGCCGCCGAGCGAATCGGTGCCGGAAGTGTTGCCGGTAATCGTCACGCTGCCTGACATGGTGACATCACCGCCGGCATAAATCACACCGCCATTTGATCCGGAAACATTATCAGCAAAGGTCATGGCGCCATCCAGCGAGACATCGCCGCCAGCATAAATCACGCCGCCGGAAGCGGCCGAGGTGTTGCTGACAAATGTCATCGAACCCTTAATATCGGCGTCTTTTAAAGCGAATATCGCGCCACCTTCGGCACCGGATTGGTTGCCGTGAAAAGTGCCTGTGAAGCGTATGTTGGTGCCCGTGACATCGCCAAGGCTTACATTGCCTTCGCTGTAAATGGCGCCGCCTTGCTGCCCGGCATTGTTGTAGATGAACACGAGGTTGATCCAGTTGTTGCTTCCGCTGGCCGGGACAATGGCATTAAAATCACCACCGGTGGCGATGGCGCCGCCTTGCGCGCTAGTCGTGTTGGTCAGGAAATACATTCCACCGTAAGTGCCGGAAACTCCAAAAGTGAGATTTGAATCGCTTCCCGTATGAAAAGCGCCGCCGGCCAATGTGCCGGATGTCGAACCCGAGAATGTAACGACAGTGTTGTCCTCCGTGCGGAATGCAAAATCAACATTGTCCGCGACTTCAAATCGCTGATCCAAAAAATCACGCTGCCCCCCGCTGACGCTATTACTGGCAAGCGTCAACTCCGACGAACCAGTAATCAAAAAAGAGCCGTCATTGATCGCGCCACCGCTGAAATGCCACGAACCGGAAGCGATAATCATCCCAGGATTGGTGCCGCTGGCACCAGTTGTGACGCCCGAGCTCGAAATCACAACATGATACCCCGTGCCGGTAACCGTGCCGTCCGCGTCGACGCCGAACACCACCGAATCGCCGTCGGCAAACTTGGCGCTGCTTCCGGTGCTGGCGCTGGTCCAGTTTTCCGCCGAGTCATCCCATGCCCATGATGCGTCGGTGCCGCTCGGCGGGGTCCAGATGACGGTGTCCGCCGCAAAGGCGGGGACGGCGCCCGAAAAAAAGGCAAGGCCGGCGACGGCGGCGAAAGTGGCGCGCGCGAAAGCGGCAAAACGGACGAATCGATGCGAGGTTTGTCTCATAAAAATAGGATGGATGCGGGCAATTGCAGTGCTGGTCCGATGCGGAGGCGGTTGTCGGCGTGGCGGCGGCTTATGCCTCATTCGCGCGCGCGGGGGCAATCACTCGAGGCGCGCCTTTTGATGCGGCGTGTGATTGCACTGGCGGAAAACTGGTGGCGATGCGACCGGACATGTTCGGTGGAAAACAAAGACGAGAGCTGAAAAACGCAATATGGATTTTGCAGGAACTGCATGCGCGAATCGTTTATGGCAAATTGAAATGTGATAGGAGGACGCGAAAACTTGTTCCGCGTTTTTTGGACGGCGCGCAAAAATGCCCGCCACGCTGCCGCGCCTTGACAGGCCGCGGCACTCGGCTGCAAAAACGCTTCATCATGAAAAAACGCCACTTGAGCCGTTTTCGCCTGGCCGCGCCCGCGCTGCTCCTTTCCTTCGGCTTGTTATTCGCCGGGGTCGTGGTTTTCGGGCAAAGCCGCGGCGTGCCGGAACCCGAGCCACCGCCCTCCGCGACCACGACAGCGCAACAATCCGCGTCCGGCAATGACGCCGCCGCCGCGGCCATCGCGGGCGGTTACGTGGACACGGAGCTGCCCGAGTTCATCAGGGAAACGGCCGACACGGTCCTCGCCTTTTTCGACGTTCGGAAAACCGGCAATTCCTGGCAGCGCCTCGTGCTCGCCGCCGCGATCATCGTCGCCTTTTACCTGATGCGCCGGCTGCTGCTGCCGGCTGTGTTTTTTCTGCTCAAAAAACTGGCCGGGCGCACGACATGGACGTTTGACGACAGGGTGGTCGACGCCGCGGAACCGCCCTCCGCGCTCTTCCTGATGCTCTCGGGCATTTACGTGGCGGTGCTCACGCTCGACTACGCGCCCCCGGTGAGCAAGGCCATCGGCAGCACGGCCACGCTGCTTTTCTCGGTGACTTTTTTCTGGCTGTTGCTGCGCCTGCTCAACGCCGGGCTCGACTACATGCACACGAAGGCGGCCCAACGCGGCGCGGGCATCGCATTGTATATGCCGTGGATTCGCAAAACGCTCGTGGGCGTCTTCGCCGTGGCCTCGGTGCTGACCATCGCGCAAAACGTGTTCGGCCTGGAAATCCAGGCGTTCATCGCCGGCCTCGGCATCGGCGGTCTCGCGCTCGCGCTCGCGGCGCAGGACACCGTCGCGAATGTCTTCGGCGCGGCGGTGGTCGCGGTCGACCAGCCTTTCAAAATCGGCGAGTCCGTGCAACTGGCGGGGCACTCCGGCACGGTCGAGGACATCGGAATCCGCTCCATGAAACTGCGCCGGTCCGACAAGGCGCTCGTCATCATTCCCAACAAAACCGTGGCGTCGGAATCAATTGTGAACCTGTCGAAATTCACCAACCGCCGCGTCGAGCAAGTGCTCGGCTTCACCTACGACAGCACGCCCGACCAGATGGCGGCGATCGTCGATGACATACGCGCGCTGATAAAAGCGGAGCCCGACGCGCTGCCCAATTCCGAGATGGTGTATTTCCGCGACTTCAGCGCGTCGTCGCTCGACCTGTGGATTGTTTACGTGACCCGCGAGCCGGACTTCGCAAAACACATGGCGCTGCGCCAGCGCTTGAACCTCGCGTTCATGCGCGCCGCAGCCGCGCGCGGCCTGTCGTTCGCCTTCCCCACCCAGACAATCGACCTCGCGCCCTCCGCGATGAAGGCGCTCGGGAAAAACCAGTGACGCCCGCCATTTCGCCATTCCGCGCCAAAAACATCCACCCCGATAAAAAAGCTTCGCCCTCTGCCCCGCCGATGCTTTTCTCGCGGCATGGGATTTTTTGACCGCTTTACCTCCAGGAAAAACAATTCCGGTGAAACCACGCCGGCGCCCACACCCGCCGCCGCGCCCGCTGGCGAAGAACCTCCCGCGCCCGCCCCCTCCTCGCCGGAAAGCGTTTTGCAAGGCACAATTAAAACCCGGTTGCTCGCCGCCCATGAAAAATTGCAGGCGCGCGATCTCCCCGGCGCGATGGCCGTCTACGAGGAGCTGCTCCAAACCGCGGGCGACCGCGCCGACGTGCTCGTGACAATCTCCGCCGACCTCGGCACCGCGGGCTACATTCCGCAAATCATCGAACTCGTCGCGCCGCGTTACGACGCCGAGCGCCACGGCCCCGCCACCGGCATCAACCTCCTCCAAGCCTACCTCGCCACCAACAACACCGCCGCCGCGCAACACGTGCTCGACATCCTCTTCGCGCTCAACCGCGCCGACCTCGAGGAACGCCTTCACGGTTTTTCCAACGCCCTCGCCGAGCTCATCGAGGCCGAAAAACGCGGCGAGCTTCCCGCGCCCGCGCACAGCCCCGATGGAAACCCGGCAAACGCGCGCAAATCCATCAACCTCGTCAGCATTTCGCGCCCGATTTGGGCCTACGGAATCGAGGAGCTTCCCGGCGTGCTCCCCTCGCCCAAGCAAAACCCGAAGCTGCGGCACATCGCGTTCGCGCAACTTTCCATCCTCGGCATCAAGACCGAGGACGCCCTCGAAAAATCAAAGCAGCCCGAGGACGAACTGGCCCGCTTCACGCGCGGCTTTCCCCTCTGGCTCTCGGAAACATTTTATTACAGCCCCCACTACAACCCCATCGCGGCGCTCGCCCTCTTCGACAAGGACTACTACGCCATCTTCCCCGTCGAATGGACCAAGTCCAACATCGAGCAACTCGTCGCCTCCAGCAACGGCAAACTCGATTACGTCATCACCGGCGCGGTTGAGAAAAAGGACGACACGACCGAGATACTCCTTCGCGTGTGGGAGGTGAAAAAAATGCGCGAACGAAAACAATTCCACACCAAGTGGACCTCCGCCACAGCCGACGTCGAGCTCGCCAAACTCCACGAGCAAATCCGCCTCTTCATGGAATGGCAGCAGGAACCCGGCGCGCCCGCCTGCACGATGCCCGCGCGCCCCGAAGCCTGGTGCCAGACGCTTGGCGCCTCACTCAGCTTTTTCCTCGCGGACAAAAACGCGATTCCCGCCGGGCAGGTTTCCATGCCCGCCGAGACGCTCGCACTCGCCGCCAAACACGCAGCCGATTCCGAGCGCGAAACATTCGCCTATCTCACGCTCGCGGATCGCGCGCAACGCATCGGCATGAGCGACGCGCTCCCCGCCGCCGCACCCGCGCTCGCCGCCACCCCGCTCGTCGAGCAGGCGAAACAGGCGCTCGGGTTGCAGTAGGCCAAAAAGAGGCAAAACCACACCTCCCGCGGGAGCGTCGCCTGCAACGCGCCCCCGCGTGTCGTCACTCCCTCAAAAACGATTCCGCCACGCGCACAAATTCCGCGCGAGTTTCCATGTGCGGATTGTGGCCGGACGCGGCGATGGTTTCGATGCGCGCATTCGGAAAATGCCGCGCAATCACCCGGCGGTCCTCCGAACCCTCCGCGGTGTTCACGTAGCTTGATTTGCCTCCCGTCACAAAAAGCGCGCCGCCCTCAAACCGCTCGCCCTCGCGAAGCGGATTCGCCTCCAGCTCCGGCAACGCCGCCGTGATCACGGGCAGATTGATCACCCACTTCCAACCTCCGCCATTCGCGCCGCCCGCCTCGTCACGCTCAAGATTTGTCGTGAGAAATTTTCGCGTCGCCCAATCGCCCACGCGCGCCTCGAAGCGCATCTCCGCCCCGGCTCTCGACGAAAGCGCGCGCAAGTCGAGCTCGTTCATCGCCGCGAACTCGTTGCGATGCGCAATCGACAAATAATCCTTCGGCGCAATATCCACCACAATCAACCGCTCCACGCGCTCCGGCTGACGGCACGCCAGCGCCATCGCCACCTTGCCGCCCATGCTGTGCCCCATGAGCGAAACGCTCCTCAACCCGCGCGCATCCATCCACGCCAGCACATCCGCGACCATCGCATCATAGCTCATCGCGTCCGCGTGCGACGAACGCCCGTGATTGCGCAAGTCCAGTGCCAGCACATGTCCCGCGCCCGCCCTCGCCAAATCGCCGCCCGTCGTCTGCCAGTTTCGAGACGACCCCAGCAACCCGTGCAGCACCACCAGCGGCGGCCTCCCCTCGCCACCCAAATCCCGGCAGAATAAATCGACGGTGTTCGCGCTGTTCATTTCCACGCCGTTTTGAAACGCAAAACGTAAAGACGCAAAAAAATACCGACCTCGAAAACAATCCTGTCACGGCATCGCGTTTCACCAGCTTCCGCGCCGTCCGCCCTTCCGCGTTTTAGCGATCAAAAATAATCGCCGATTCCCCTTCCCTCCCCCGCTGCCACCATCAACCTTTTGTTTCTTCTTCTTTTAACTCCCATTCCGCGCCATGCCTGAAAAACCCGCTTTCATTCCGCTTTTATTTTTGTCCGCATGCCTGCTGATTTGCGCCGGTTGCGACGATGGCGCGCGCAACTACCCCGAGGAATCCGCGCGCGCTGCCGGGTCCGAGCCGGCCGTCTCCATCACAACGCACATGCTGCCCGGCTTCGATCTCGCGCGCCATGAATACGCGCGCACGCTCCGCCTCGCCGACGCCGCGCTCGACGCCGATCCGGTGACAATCGTCTCGGCGCGCAACCCGCGCAGTGCCGGCGACGCGCACGACTTCTCCTCCGAGGGCGACTACTGGTGGCCCGACCCGAAAAACCCCGCCGCGCCCTACGCGCGGCGCGACGGCATGACAAACCCGGACAATTTTGTCGCGCACCGGCGCTTGATGATGGAGTTCTCGCGCAACGTCTCCGCGCTTGCCGCCGCCTACAAACTGACGCGCGAGGAGCGCTACGGCGCGGCGGCGGTGGAGCACTTGCGCGCGTGGTTCGTGACGCCGGAGACGCGCATGAACCCGTCGCTCGAATACGCGCAGTCGATCAAGGGCCGCCACACCGGGCGCGGCATCGGCGTCATCGACACGCTGCACCTCGCCGAGGTGGCGATGGCCGTCGTCGCGTTGCGCGGCGCGGACGCGGAACAGTTGGACAACGCGGTGGCCTTCACGCCCGAAACCGACGCCGCGGTGACCGCGTGGTTTCGCGACTACCTGCGCTGGATGCGCACGCACAAATACGGCATCGACGAGAGCAACGCCAAAAACAACCACAGCACCTGCTGGACATTGCAGGCCGCGTGCTTCGCGCGCGTGACCGGCGACACCGCCGTGCTCGACGAATGCCGCGCGCGACTCGTGACGCTCCACATCCCAAACCAAATGGCCGACGACGGAAGCTTCCCCCTCGAACTCGAGCGCACCAAACCCTACGGCTATTCGATCTTCAACCTCGACGTCATGTGCGCGCTCGCGCAAGTCGTGGGCACGCCCACGATCACGACGGATATTGAAAAGCACCCGGACGGCAGTTCCAGCGGCACGGTGGCAATCGGCAACGATTACATGACATGGCGTGTTTCTGAAGCCGACGATCGCGGCATGATTAAAGCCGTCGCCTACCTCGCGCCCTTTCTGGCGGACAAATCAAAATGGCCGCTCAAGCCCGACGTGATGCATTGGAACGACTGGCCGGTGCGCCAGCCCGCGCTCCTCTTTGGCGCGATGTCCGCGGGCAACGAAACCTGGCTTGCCACATGGAAGCGGCTCGACCCCGATCGCATGGTCGAGGAAGTGCAGCGCAACTTCCCCATACGCCACCCCGTGCTCTGGTATTAAAAAACGCATCCCAAGCCGGCAAAACCGAAACCAAAAGACCGTTGATGATTGTGAAAAGGAACACAGAGAACACGGAGAACCACAGAGGGCGGTGAGGCCCGTCGGTTATTTGCATAATTTTACGCACATGGAGCCATATGCAGCCATAATTCTTGATTAGAAAAAGCTGCGTTGATCCGCTTGTGAACATGCGATGGCCTGCGGACTTCCCAAAACTCTGTGGACCTCTGCGTTCTCTGTGTCCCTCTTCTGCGTCCCTGCCGCCCCTCTTGCGTCGTCATTTCATTTGGCCAAAGCTGATTGTTCACTGAGCCTTTGGAGACCATTCCCCCGTAGTCGCATCCTGACAAAAATCCCTCTCGGGTGGAACTCCCGCGTCCGCATAGATTTCACCAACGTCCATTCTCTTTATGAATTCTATAAGCGCGCCAGCATCGGGACTGAGCTGAAATTCAGGACGATGGAGAATCCCGCCATTGCCCGTAAGCATATCAAACGCATCTGATGGCTTAAGACCCGCACGAACAGCCTGGCTGAAAAATACAAATAAAGCCGCCTTGGCCTCCTCTATATTGATCAGCGCATCTGTTATCACCTTGGCATAATACTCGCGGTATGCGTTTATAAATGCCTCTTTTTCTTTTGGCGTGGTGGCATCGGTGACGCGGTAATCCGGGTCATAAGCGTCAGCGGCAGATGGATTGGCGCCGCTTCCATTTGTGGCCGCGGGAAAAAGATTCATAGCTAACTCAAGAGCCTTGGGTATATCACCTTCCTTGACAAACACAGTAGTGCGCATCGGGTCCGGATTCATGCCATAAATTAGTTGAAGCGTTCGTTCGGGCGCTAAAAGTTCTCCGTCATTTATATGTGTTTCAAAGTAAATGCCGCTGGATTCTAACAATGGAAAAAGCCTTTTGGCTTCCTGAAGGTCGAACGCGCCCAGTTCATGCAGCATTTCGGATGATTCATTCATTGTATTTTTATTTTTTGTCCAAGAAACAGTTTGGGAAGGTTTGATTATCAATCAAATATCCACAGGGCCCTCAACAGTTCAAAGTTAATCGCCTCCCGCGCCTCTTTGCAGCCATTCCTTTCGCTTGCGGCTGCGCCACGCTGAGTCCCTTGTGTTCCCTTCTTCATCCCTAAAACTTCCGCGCCTTCCGTCCTTCCGCGCTTCCGCGATTAAAAAAATATCGCCTTTTTCCTTCCCGCCCCCGCCTCCTCCGCTACCCTTTCGCCTTTCAATTTCCGCACACCTTTCCACGCCGCACCATGTCCGCCAAACCCGCCAATTCCGCGTCATCGCCCGCCGCCCCCGTCAAGCTCACCCCCATGATGCAGCAGTATGTTGACGTGAAACGCGGCCTGCCCCGCGACACCCTGCTCCTCTTCCGGCTCGGCGACTTTTTCGAAATGTTCAACGACGACGCCGTCACCGCGTCGAAACTCCTCGGCCTCACCCTCACCAAGCGCCAGGAAACCCCCATGTGCGGCGTCCCCGCGCACGCCGCCGACAACTACGTCGGCAAACTCCTCGCCCTCGGCAAAAAAGTCGGCATCTGCGACCAGGCCGAACCCGCCAAGGCCGGCAAACTCGTCCGCCGCCAGCTCACCCGCATCCTCACCCCCGGCACCACGCTCGAAACCGCGCAAATCGACGCCGCCCGCAACCACTACCTCTGCGCCATCACGCACGACAAGCACGGCCTCCACGCCGCCTGGCTCGACCTCACCACCGGCGAGTTCAAGGTCGCCACCGACGAGCGCCCCGAAAACCTCCTCCCCATCCTCACCGCGCTCGACCCCGCCGAAATCCTCACCCCCGAAAACGCCCTCCCCGCCTGGCAAAACGCCGCGCACGACCACGCCAACCCGGCCCACGCCGCGCTTGCCGCGCTCGCCGGCTTCTGCGCCGCGCGCCTCGTCACCGAACTCGCCCCCTACCAGTTCGAGCTCAACGCCGCGCCCACCGCCATCGCCACCGCCCTCGGCGTCCTCAACCTCCAAGGCTTCGGCCTCGAAAACAACCACCCCGCACTCGGCCCCGCCGCCGCGCTCGTTTACTACGCAACGGAAAACCTCTGCGCCAAACCCGAAAACCTCCGCAGCCTCCAGGAATACCGCCCCGCCAAAACCCTCCTCCTCGACCCCGCCACCCTCCGCAACCTCGAAATCTTCAACTCCACCCGAGGCACCCGCGACGGCTCGCTCCACCACGCCATCAACCGCTGCGCCACCCCCGCCGGCGCGCGCCTCCTCGAACGCTGGCTCGCCGCCCCCGCGCTCGACCTCGCCGAAATCCACCGCCGCCAAACCATCACCGGCGAACTCCTCGCCATGCCCGGCTCCCTCTCCGCCCTCCGCTCCCACCTCCAAAACATCCGCGACATCCCCCGCATCATCGGCCGCCTCCAAAACCGCCTCCGCAACCCCCGCGAACTCGGCGGCGTGCGCGACACCCTCGCCCAACTCCCCAAAATCCACGACGCCCTCGCGCAATTCGCCCCCGGCACCACCGCCCGCATCCAAAAGGAAAAAATCGACCTCCTTCCCGAACTCCACGCCCTCCTCGCCCGCGCCCTCGCCGACGAACTCCCCAACGACATCAACGAAGGCAACCACATCCGCGCCGGCCACGACCCCGAGCTCGACCGCCTCCGCGCCCTCACCACCGGCAACAAAACCTGGCTCTCCGACCTTGAGCGCGCCGAGCAGGAACGCACCGGCATCCGCTCCCTCAAGGTCAAATACACCGGCAATTTCGGCTACTACATCGAAGTCACCAAGGCCAACCTCCACCTCGTCCCCGCCGACTACATCCGCCGCCAGACGACAGTCGGCGGCGAACGCTACGTCACCGAGGCGCTCAAGCAAAAGGAAAAGGAAATCTTCCACGCCGAGGAAAACGCCCTCGCGCGCGAACTCGTCCTCTTCAACGAACTCGTCACCGCCGTGCTCGACGAATCCATCGCGCTCGTGCGCACCGCCGACACCCTCGCCGAACTCGACGTCCTCTGCGGCTGGGCCCAGCTCGCCCGCGAATGGGATTATGTTTGCCCGACAATCGACGAAACCGACGTCCTCGAAATCACCGAAGGCCGCCACCCCGTCGTCGAGCAAATGCTCAAAAACCCCTCCGCCGGCAGCCCGCAAACCTTCGTCCCCAACGACACCGCGCTCAGCTCAAGCGACGCTCAAATCGCGCTCATCACCGGCCCCAACATGGCCGGCAAATCGACCTACATCCGCCAAGTCGCGCTCATCACGCTCATGGCGCAAGTCGGCTGCTGGGTGCCCGCGAAAGCCTGCCGCATCGGCCTCGTTGACCGCATCTTTTCGCGCGTCGGCGCGAGCGACGACCTCGCGCGCGGCAACTCCACCTTCATGGTCGAGATGAACGAAACCGCGAACATCCTCAACAACGCCACCGACCGCTCGCTGATCATCCTCGACGAAATCGGCCGCGGCACCTCGACCTACGACGGCCTCAGCATTGCCTGGGCGGTGGTCGAGCACCTGCACCGCGACGAAACCCGCGGCCCGCGCACCCTCTTCGCCACGCACTACCAGGAACTCACCCAACTCGAAAAACATTTGCCGCGCATGAGAAACCTCAGTGTGGCGGTGAAGGAGTGGAACGACGAAATCGTCTTTGTGCGCCGCGTTGTCCCCGGCGCCGCCGACCGCAGCTACGGCATCCAAGTCGCGCGCCTCGCCGGACTCCCGCTAACGGTGATCGACCGCGCCAAGACAATCCTGGCAAAATTGGAAAGCGAAGACACCGACATCGAACTGACCGCGCCAACGCCGAAAGCGCGCCCCAAAAAGAAAATCACCGTGAAGCCAGAAGACGACGCGCAGATGAGCCTGTTGTAGGGGCGTCGCTTGCGACGCCCGAGCAAACCCCAATAATCTCTACAAATTCAAAGCCGCTTTCATCTGATGATCCGCTCGCGCTTTTGCGGCAGGAATCAACTTAAAACGCACCAAGGTTTGTATATTTTCCTCCTGTATTATTTCGAGCCGTAGATATCGCAGTCCATACGGCGCATACGCATAATAATAATCACGTCCGACATAGGAGGACCGTTGAATTACCGGCTCGATATTATGAGATTTAAAATACTCCTGAAATCTTGCGATAATCCGCACACTGATTCCTGTCACCCAATATGAGCAAGACTCCTCGATCAAATTGTCATAACTAATTTTTTGTCGAAAAATCACGCCATCAAGACGCTCTTTTTGCTCCGGCAGCGGCGCATGAACGATGATTTCGGACAAGCGCGCAAAAGGGTCTTTCGATGATTCGCTATGACCAATCCGTTTCTCCCACACAGGCGCGCCCATTTCACCAAAGACGAATCGGCAGGTTTTGCAGACAAACACAGTTTCACCCATATAAACGCATCCGGCGCCACCATACCACACTTCCAAATTTGCAACCTTTCTCCGCACCTCTTTCCATTCCTCGTCGGTAAACTCGCTGCCGTAAACAACCGGCGGCGAAACCAAATCGGTGTGCCCAAACGGACATTTTGACGGCGGATAACACACCATGCAGTCATCGTAATCCTTCGTTTCAATTGCCACTGGAATCACACGAACCGGCGCGCGCTGCATGTAGACAAAAAACGCAACCGTCGCTATGACATAGGCGACCCAGCGCAACCAGGGGATTTTGCGCAAAACGCAGAAAGACCCATAGACATGTTGACCCGGGGCAACGGCCCGGAAGCAAAGCAAAAGTCAACACCATGAAGCTCCAATCATTGCGAGTGCTTGGCA
>NZ_JAQFIT010000024.1:0-25456 GCF_029504805.1 Ereboglobus sp. PH5-5
CACTCCCATCTCACCAACACCATACAAAAAAAAAAAACAAAAAAAAACAACAAACAAAACAACCATCATTCTTGTTTGGGCGCGCCTCCAAAACCCCCCCCCCCCCCCACCACCTCGAAGAGTGAAAAGCGAAGGGTGAAAAATGAAACACAAACCACTCAGCCCACTCAACGTCCGCATCACTCGCCTGCGTCCGATTTTCACCCTTCACCCTTCACCCTTCACTCTTCCCTCGACGAGGCCCTCCGCCTCGGCCAGGGCTCCTGCTTCCTCCTCACCGACGACAACAAAATCATCACCTGGCTCTCGACCACCCGCACCGATTCCGCCACGGGAGAGACATTTCCCGAACTCGATCCCAAGGACTTCTCGATCAACTCCCCCCGCGGATGGTGCCCCGCCTGTCGCGGCCACGGACGCATCTATCCATGGATGCTCGCGCTCGACAAACAGCAAAACGACACGCAGGAAAACCGCGACATCGCGCTCCAACTCCGCGCCTACGGCATCTCCGACTCGGACGACATAAGCGACCACGGCCAGCCCTGCCCCGGATGCCACGGCGAACGCCTCAACCGCATAGCCCGCGCAGTGAAGCTGCACTTCACCGCACGGAATAGTGAATTGAGAATGGTGAAGAGTGAAAAAAAGACAGCCCAATCAAAGAAAACCACCCGTTTTCCGAAGTCCGATTTTCACTCTTCACCATTCACTCTTCACCATTCCTCACTTTCCCTCCCCGCGCTCCTGCGCCTCACGCCGGGCGCGCTCCTCGCGCAACTTCGCCAGCTTGATCAAACCGACGCCCGCACCCGCGCCATCACGCAGGACATCCTCCCGCAAATCGAGGAGCGACTCCGATTCCTCGACCACGTCGGCCTCGGCTACCTCACGCTCGACCGCCCCACCGAGACGCTCAGCGGCGGCGAGTCGCAACGCATTCGCCTCGCCGCGCAACTCGGCAGCAACCTCAGCGGCGTGCTCTACGTGCTCGACGAACCCAGCATAGGATTGCACGCCCGCGACAACGACCGCCTGATCGAAACGCTCGAAACCCTCCGCGCCAAAGGCAACACGCTGCTCGTGGTCGAGCACGACGACGAACTCATGCGCCACGCCGACCGCATCATTGACCTCGGCCCCGCGGCGGGCATCCACGGCGGCGAGCTCCTTGCCAGCGGCACGCCGGAGGAAATCCGCCAAACCCCCTCCTCCATCACCGGTCTCTTCCTCAAAAAAGGCATCAAGCACCCCCTCCGCGGCGCCTACCGCTCGCTCCCGGCATGATCGCCGTGTTCTAAAAAACTCAAAAACACACAACTCCGTTCCAGGCGGACGGTTGGCGGACTGTCACTGTCGCGCGTCCGCCACCCAGCATTGGTTTACGCAACCCGATCGTGGTAATCCCCTGCCCCGTCAAATCATGTAAAAAATCTCCGTCACTTTTTTATCGGACTTGCGTCTTTTGCAATGCGACCGGCATTTTCAGCCGGTCGCATTGTTTAACGACAGCCCGCATCACCACTTTCCCTCACCTAAAAAACACGCACGCACCACGCGCTTTTTCAAACATGGCAAAATCCAGCAAGCCCTTCGGTAAAATCATCGTCCTTCTAATCCTCGCCGCAGGCGCCGCCTATGGCGTCTATTACTGGAAAAAAGCCGACGCCAAACCGCCCGAAATCTCGACCACCGCCGTCACCCGGGGCAGCATCATCCAAAGCATCACCGCCACCGGCGTGCTGCAGGCGCCCACCAGCGTTGACGTCTCCTCGCAGATTTCCGGCAAGGTCATCGCGCGCAATGTCGATTACAACGACCACGTGAAGGAAGGCGACGTCCTCTGCCTCATCGACCCCGCCACCTACAAATCCAAACTCCTTCAATCCGAGGCCCAACTCGCCAACACCAAGGCCAGTCACACCCTCACGCGGCTCAACACCGAGCGCACCCGCGAGCTCTTCCAGCAAAACCTCGTCTCGCAAGCCGACCTCGACCAGGCCAACGCCCAGCTCGCACAGGCCGACGCCCAGCTCAAAATCCAGGAGGCAAATGTCGAAACCGCCCGCCTCGACCTCGAACGCTGCACAATCACCTCGCCCATCACCGGCATCGTCCTCGACCGCCAGACCGACGTGGGCAAAACCGTCGCCGCCAGCCTCAACGCCCCCACCCTTTTCACCCTCATCAACGACCTCACGAAATTGGAAATCAGCGCCGACGTTTCCGAGGCCGACATCGGCGGCATCGCCGACGACCAGGAAGTGCTCTTCACCGTCGACGCCTATCCCGGCCGCCAATTCCGCGGCAAGGTTTCCCAAATCCGCAACCTCCCGAAAACCTCCCAGTCCGTCGTCGTCTATTCGACAATCATCGACGTGGACAACCGCGACCTCCGCCTCAAGCCGGGCATGACGGCAAACGTCAACATCATCACCGCCCGTCGTGACAACGTCCTCGTAATCGCAAACTCCGCGCTCCGCGCCCGCATCCCCGAAAAACTCGTCCCCGCAGGCGCCGCCACGACGGGACAATCCGCCGGCAAAAAGAAATCCGATCAGTCAGGCGACGCCTCAAAACGTAGCAAGCGCGGCGGCAGCAACCGCGAGCAAATGCGCGCGCTCTTTCAGGACGCCGGCATCACCATGGGCCAGCCCGCCACCACCGAGGCCATTGAAAAACTCAAGGCCCTCGCCGCCGAGCGCAACATAACGCTCAGCGATCGCATGCTCTCCAACTTGGAGCGCCGCAGCGGCTCCGGCGGAAGCCCGACCGTCACCCAGCGCACTGTTTACCGCATCGCCACGCCATTGCCCGACCTCAAGCTCGAGGCCGTCAACGCCCGTTTCGGCATCAGCGACGGCTCCAGCACCGAAATCATAGACGGCCTCGCCGAGGGCGAGGAAATCATCACCAGCGTTTACATCCCCGGCACCACCAGCACAACCGCATCCTCCTCCAACTCCACGCCCTTCGGCGGCGGCCCGAGATTCCGGTAACCGCCGCCATCGCGGCGGAAGTTGGAAGAGTGAAGGGTGAAAAAATGAAAGACAAACCATCCCAACCATCAACCGCCACACCACGCCAAAGCCCGTTTTTCACTCTTCACCCTTCACGCTTCACTCTTCTTCCTCCATGCAACCCGTTGTAAAACTCATCGACATCCGCAAGACCTACACCACCGGCGAAATCGCGGTCCACGCCGTGCGCGGGGTCACGCTCGACATTTACCCGGGGGAATTCGTCGCGCTCATGGGCGCGTCCGGCTCCGGCAAATCGACCCTCATGAACACGCTCGGCTGCCTCGACCGCCCCACCTCGGGCGAGTATTACCTCGACGGCGTCAACGTCGCCAACCTTGACCGCGACGACCGGGCCGACATCCGCAATCACAAACTCGGTTTCGTATTCCAAGGCTTCAACCTCCTCGCCCGCACCAGCGCCGTCGAAAACGTCGAACTGCCCATGCTCTACCAGCGCAACCGCACCTCGTCGAAGGAGATGCGCCAGCGCGCCATGGAGGCGCTCGAAATCGTCGGCCTCGCCCAGCGCGCCGACCATCATCCCAGCCAGCTCTCCGGCGGCCAGCAGCAACGCGTCGCCATCGCGCGCGCCCTCGTCAACCGCCCCCAAGTCATCCTCGCGGACGAACCCACCGGCAACCTCGACACCAAGACCTCCGTCGAAGTCATGGGCGTTTTTCAAAAACTCAACGATCAGGGCATCACGATCCTCATGGTCACGCACGAACTCGACATCGCGCGTTACTGCAAGCGCAACCTCATCCTCCGCGACGGCAAACTCGTCAGCGACGTCCAAGTCGAGACCCGCATGAATTCCGAAGCCGAGCTCCGCAAACTCGCCGAAGCCGAGGCACAGGCGAAACTGACGGGAGATGAATGAACACCCGCCCGACCAGTCCGATCCGACAAATAAGGCACATCCAAAATTAGACCCGTCATGAGAATTTTCAGCACCATCGTCATCGCCCTCCGCGCGCTTCGGCGCAACCTCATGCGCTCCATGCTCACCGCGCTCGGCATGATCATCGGCGTCGGCGCCGTCATCACCGTCGTCGCCATGGGCAGCGGCACCAAGGCGCAAGTCGAGGCGCAAATCGCCGGCCTCGGCGACAACCTCATCACGGTCATCCCCGGCGTTCTCACCACCGGCGGCGTGCGCGGCGGATGGAGCAGCGCGAGTTCCCTCACCATCGAGGACACCATCGCCATCAAGCAGGAAATCGCCGGCGTCACCGGCACCAGCCCCGAAACCCGCGACCGCGTGCAAGTCATCGCCGGCGGTCTCAACTGGAACACCTCCGCGCAAGGCGTCTCCGCCGACTACGCCGCCATTCGCTCTTGGTCCGTCGCGGAAGGCGATTTTTTCAGCGAGCAGGATTTGCGCACCAATGCCAAGGTCTGCGTCATCGGCAAAACCGTCGCCGACCAGCTTTACCCCGGGCTCGATCCCGTCGGCCAAAACATCCGCGCGCGCAACATTCCGCTGCGCATCGTCGGCGTCATGGCAAGCAAGGGCTTCAACGCCTACGGCCAGGATCAGGACGACTTCATCATGGTTCCCTACACCACCGCGATGAAACGCATCATCCGCCGCGACCGCATAAACCAAATCATGATTCAGGCCGCCAGCGCCGACATCCTCGACCGCGTGCAAGCCGAGGTCGGCGACCTCCTCCAACAACGCCGCGGCGGGCGCGACCCCGATTACACCGTTCGCAACCAAGAGGAAATTGCCAAGGCCCGCAACGCCACCAACGAATCCCTCTCGTGGCTGCTCACCGGCATCGCGCTCGTCTCGCTGCTCGTCGGCGGCATCGGCATCATGAACATCATGCTCGTCTCCGTGACCGAGCGCACCCGCGAAATCGGCATCCGGCTCGCCATCGGCGCGCACGGCAAGGACGTGCTCCTGCAATTCCTCACCGAGGCGATCGTGCTGAGCGTGCTCGGCGGCGGCATCGGCATCGCCTGCGGCATCGGCGCCTCGCAATTCCTCGCGCACTACAAGGGCTGGCTCATGGTAATCCCGACCGAGTGGGTGGCGTTCTCCTTCCTCATCAGCGCGGGCGTCGGCATCGCCTTCGGATTTTTCCCCGCCATGAAAGCCGCCCAGCTCGACCCCATCGACGCGCTTCGTTACGAGTGACCTGATTGTGGATTTTGGATTTTAAAAACCCGCGCGAGCTGGTTTGATCCGAGCTTCGTCATGCTTTTTTCATCGCATCGGCGCGGCAGCGCCCCAATCCAAAATCGAGAATCCAAAATCCCAAATTCAATGCACCGTCGCCGCTTCATCAAAACCCTCGCAGCCACCGGCGCCGCCGCCGCGGCGATCCCGCAAATCCTGCGCGCGCAACCCGCCGCCCGCGCCGCCGCGAACTCGCGTCTCGCCATCGGCGTCATCGGCACCGGAGGCCAGGGTCTCAACATCATGGGCCAGGCCCTCGCCAGCCCGCTCGCGCAAGTGGTCGCCGTGTGCGATGTTGACAGCACGCACGCCGAAAACGGACGCGCCCGCGTCGAAAAAGCCTATTCCGAAAATTCACCCGCCGGCGGCTGGCGCGGCTGCGCCGTTTACCGCGACTACCGCGAACTCCTCGCGCGCCCCGACATCGACGCCGTGCTCATCGGCAGCCCCGACCACTGGCACGCCCTCCACACCATCCACGCCGCCCGCGCCGGAAAACACATCTTCTGCGAAAAACCCGCCGCCACCACGCTCGACGAATCCCGCGCCATGATCAACGCCGTCGCCCGCGCCGGCGTCGCCTGTCAGATCGGCTCCATGCAACGCTCCTGGGCCGAGTTCCAGCGCGCCATCGCCCTCGCGCGCGGCGGTTATCTTGGCAAAATCACCTCAGTCAAAGTCGGCCTCCCCGCCGGGGCCACGCTCCCCAAGAACCCCGACGCCCCGCGCCCGCAACCCGTCCCGCCCGAGCTCGACTACGAACTCTGGCTCGGCCCCGCGCCCTACCGCCCCTATTTCGAGCAAGGCACGCATTATTTCTGGCGGCACAACTTCGCATTCTCCGGCGGACGCCTCACCGACTGGATCGGCCACCACCACGACATCGCCATGCTCGCCACCGGCGGCGAAAACCAGCTCCCCGTCGCCATCCGCAACGCCCGCGCCACCTTCATCGAAGGCCGCGCGCTCTTCAACACCGCCTGGACCTACAACTTCGACGCCCACTACGCCAACGGCATCGTCATCAACCTCTGTGACAAAAACCGCCTCGGCATCACGATCGAGGGCACCGAAGGCACGATTCACGTCACACGCGGACGCATCACGCACAGCACGCCCCTCCTCGAACGCGTCATCATTCCCCCGTGGAAAAATCCCCTCGCCCGCGGCGTGCGCGGCCACATGGACAACTTCATCGACTGCGCGCTCCACGGCGGCGAACCCCGATGCCCCGTCATCAGCTCGCACGCGGCGGTCGGCGCCGGCATTCTCGCCAACGCCGCCTTCCGCTCCGGCCGGGCCAGCCTCGACATCGACCTAAAAACCGAGCGCGCCATCAACGCCCCCGACGCCAACGCCTTCCTCAAAAAAGTTTACCGCGCCCCGTGGGCCTTCCCCGCCTAAAAAATCCTCGGCTCATCAGTCCTACCTGTCCCATCGGCCATATCCCGTCCCATTAGTCCCATTTTCTAAAAATGAAACACCGCCTCCCCCGCGCCCTCCTACTTTCGCTCTTTACCCTTCACGCTTCACTCTTTCTCCCGGCGAAGCCGGGAGAACAATTTCCGCCACTCACCCCGCAGGAAACATCCGCCATCTCCTTTGCCGCGCCCGAAGCCGCCCGCGCCAAGCCGCAACGCCCGCGCAAGCTCCTCGTCTTTTACCGCACCGAGGGTTTTGTCCACAAATCGATCCCCAACGCCAACCACGCGCTCAAGCTCATGGGCGAGCGCACCGGCGCCTACACCGTCACCCTCAGCGACGACATGGCGCAATTCGAGCCCGCCGCGCTCGCCGCCTACGACGCCGTCGTCTTCAACAACACCAGCCGGCTCAAGTTCGAAAACCCCGTCCACCGCCGGGCGCTTCTCGACTTCGTGCGCAACGGCAAGGGCATGATCGGCATCCATGCCGGCTCCGACAACTTCCCCACGTGGCCCGAGGGCCAGGCGCTCATGGGCGGCGTTTTCCACAGCCACCCCTGGGTCGCGAGGGACACCGTCGCCGTGAAAAACGACGACCCCGGCCACATCCTCAACACCGCCTTTGAAAAACGTGGCTTCTGGATCACCGAGGAAATCTACCAGCACGTCGGCCCCTACAGCCGCGAAAAACAGCGCGTCCTCCTCAGCCTCGACATGAGCCGCGAGGAAAACAAACGCCCCGCCAACAAAATCGTCCGCGACGACAACGATTTCGGAATCAGTTGGCTCAAAACCGAGGGCAAAGGCCGCGTCTTCTACACCTCGCTCGGCCACAACAAAAATATCTTCGAGGTTCCGCAAATCCTCCAGCACCTCCTCGACGGCATCCAATACGCCTTGGGTGACCTCGAAGCCGACGCCATCCCCAGCGCGAAACTCAAAACCCAACCCAAGCCCGCCCTCGCGCCGGACATCAAAATCCCGCTCCAAACCCTGACGGCCCTCCCTTCGCTCAAATCTCTCGCCGCCTACGAAGTCGGCGACCCGCTCGCCCCCCTGCTCGCCTACGAAAAGCACATCCGCGAGCAAACCCCCGAACAACGCGCCGCCATCGAGAAACAGCTCATCGCCCTCATCTCCGAGCCCAAAACAACTCTCGCCGCCAAGCGCGTTTTCCTAAACTGGCTCGGCTGGATCGGCACCGAAGAATCCGTTTTTCTACGTTGGCACGACACCGGAGACCTCGCCTCCACTATCAAAAACCCCGACCTCGCCCACGCCGCTATCACCGCGATTGCCGCAATCAACATAGATGAAGCCAATGGCGAACTTCTCGCGATTATTGGGAGCGCCGCCACCGTTCCTGAGACTCGCATCGAAGCCCTCAACGCCCTCGGCCAGCGCCGTTTCACCAGCATGGGCACAATCGTCTCGGACGAATACCTCGATGTAACTCCAGCCATTAACGCCGCCGCCTTCGAAGCCATCGGCAACACAGGTGCAGCCCCCGAGAATTTCAGTGACCACAACGCAATATCTCAATACTTTGCCCAAGAGCGTCCCCTTCCTGAAATTCGCGCTCTTCTCGCCTGCGTCGAAAATACGCTGCGCCGAGCCCCCGCCGGACAAGCCGACGCAATGCGCGCGCAAGCCATAAAAATCTACGCCGGAATTCTCAGCGTGACCACCGACCCCGTCGCCCGAGTCGAAACCGCCCAAGCCCTCGTCACCCTCGACCCCGTCAACCCCGCGCTCTTCCAATTCGCCATCGACACCGATCCTCGCCTGACCAACACCATCGCCACCGGCATGGCCGCATCGGGCAACAGCGACGCCATCAAAATCCTGACCTCACGCATCGCCGACATCCCCGCCGACACCCTGTCCCGAATGATGCGCGCGCTCGTCACCAACCCGTCGCCCGTCGCGCTTCCGCTCATCGACCTTGTGCTCGCCTCCGATAATTCCGACGTGCAACTCGCCGCCATCACCGCCGCAGGAGCTTGTGGCGACAACACCACCGTCGCAAAACTGTCCCCCTTCATCGCCTCCGAAAACAAGGACATCTCCGCAGCCGCCTTCACCGCCCTCACCCAACTCCCCGATTGCAACGGCAAAACCAATTCCGCACTCCGCATTCCGCACTCCGCATTTTCTAAACGTCTTCTCATTCTCGCCCAACGGCAGGAATATGGCATGTTCAGGTTTGCCCTCGCCGACACCGCATCCGACGACAACGACCTTCGTGCCGCCGCCTTCGAAGCCGTCGCACTTCTCGTGCGCGAGGGCGATTTTCCGCAAATCCTCGAACTCGCAGCCAACATCAAGCGCCCCGCCGACCGACGCGAGTGGACGAAGGCGCTCTACACCAGCGCCGCCATTCATCCCGCGCCCGCCGAAGCGGTCTCGCTCATCGAAAAACAACTCAACGCCGCCAAGCCCGCCGATCGCCCCCCGCTCATTGCCGCGCTCACCATGATCGACGCGCCCGAGGCCAAGTCCGTGCTCCACGCCATGCTCACCTCGCCCGACATCGACGCGCGCAAGGAAACCATTCGCGCCCTTAGCAGCGCGCGCGGCGAAACCGCCTACGAACTCCTCCTCGAGCGCATCACCGCCGCCCCCAGTGAATCCGAGCGCCTCCTCGCCCAGCGCGGCGCAATCGACACCGTCGATCACCTCGCAATCCCCGCCAACGACAAGGTCAAGGCCTACCGCAAACTTTGGAAAACCGCCCAAACGCAGGAAGCCAGGGACGCAATCATCGCCGCCGTCAAAAACCTAGGAAACAGCAGCGCCAAAAAATTTCTGAAGGAAATTTCCCAAAACGAAAAATAACACCATTTGCGAATAAGATTTATTCTTTTCGGGCAAAAGACGGAGAGGCGGACGGAATATTGCGAAGCACGCGCGATGAAACCAACACCGCGAGGCGAAGCCGCGCGCATGTCCCCGAGGCGGGCGGAAGAAACCCGTCAAGGCGGCCCGCCCGTCACTTTGCATTGGTTTTTCCCCGCGTTTTCCGCAAGCTGCCCCCACATCAACACAGCACACCGTGCACGCATCGCCACTCACAGCCCTCAGCACGCGCATCCGCAAACACGCGCTCGGACGCCTCAACTTCGCCGACTCCGGCGCCGACGTCCCCGCGGAGCAGCGACTCGCCGCGTGCAAAACATTCCTGCGCCTCGAAAACGCCATGATGCGCATGCGCCACGAGGCGGGCGAATCCGGCGTCGCCGTCGCCCACGCGCGCGCCGCCACGATCGACGTCATGCTCGCGCACCTTTTTGATTACGCCATCGCGGCATGGAAACGCAGCCGCCCCGGCACCCCCGCGCCGGAGGTCGCCCTCGTCGCGCTCGGCGGTTACGGACGCGCCCAGCTCAGCCCGCTGAGCGACATCGACATCATGTTCCTTTACCCCTCGAACGCCCGTCTCGACGACCTCAAGGACTTCCAGCAGCACCTCGTCGATGAAATCCTCTACACCCTTTGGGATTGCGGCCTGAAAGTCGGCCACTCGTCGCGCACCACCGACGACGCCTTTGCCGAGGCCCGCGCCGACATCCAGACAAAAACCGCCCTGCTCGAGGCCCGCTTCATCGCCGGCTCCGACATTCTTTTCGAAAACTTCTTCACCGCCTACGAGAATTTCTACCGCAACGAGGGCACGCTCTCCTACATCGCCTCCCGTCTCAAAAACCAGACCATCCGCCGCGCCAAATACGGCGACACCGTTTTCCTTCAGGAACCCGACATCAAAAACGGCGTCGGCGGACTCCGCGACTTCCACTCGGTCCTCTGGCTCGCCCACGTCAAACTCGGCCTGCGCAACGTCAACGACCTCGTCGACGAAGGTTACCTGCGGCGCAACCAGCTCCGCGACTTCAAGCGCGCCTACGATTTCCTCATGCGCGTGCGCAACGAGCTCCACTTCAACTCCCGGCACCCCACCGACCTCCTCGACCTCGAACAACAACCCCGCATCGCCCTCGGCCTCGGTTACGCCAACCACGACGAGCTCGCCCGCGTCGAGCAGTTCATGCACGATTATTACCGCGCCGCGCAAACCATCTACCGCGTCGCCAAATACATCGAGCACCGCCTCTCGCTCACCGCCGACCCCATCAAAACCGGCGCGACCGCCGGCCCCTCCCCCGCCCTTTCGCTCCGCGACTCGCTCCGCCTCACCCGCCACCAAAAAACGCAGCATGTCGACGGCTTCATTCAGCGCGGCAACGAGCTCACCGCCGGGCACCCCGGCGTCTTTCGCGAGAGCCCCGAGCGCCTCATCCGCGTCTTTCGTTACGCCCAGCAACTCGGCATCCAGCCCGACTTCACCCTCCAAACCCTCATTCGCGACAACCTGCCCCTGATCAACCGCCGCGTCATCAACTCGCCCGACTGCGCCGCCAGCTTCCGCGCCATCATGCACACCGTCGGCAACGTCCACCCCACCCTCGCCCTCATGCACGAGCTCGGAGTCCTCGGACGCTACCTCCCCGAATTCGACACCCTCACCTGCCTCGTCCAGCACGAATACTACCACCGCTACACCGCCGACATCCACACCCTCAACGCCATCCGCGAACTCGACCGCATCTTCCTGCGCGAGGAGGATTTCACCGGCAAATACCTCACCGCCCTCCACGAAACCCCCGCCCCCTCGCTCCTCTACCTCATCCTTCTCTTGCACGACATCGGCAAGGCCGACGGCGTCAAGGGCCACGCCGAAAACGGCGCGCTCATGGCCGGCCCCGTCCTCGAACGATTGCAAGTGGACGCCTCGCTCCGCCCTACGATTATATTCATCGTCAAAAACCACCTCGCCATGGCGCGCTTCTGGCAGAAACGCGACGTTGACGACCCTCAAACCGCCGCCGCCTTTGCCGGGGCCGTCCAGACCGCCGACAACCTCCGCTATCTCTACGTGCACACCTTCTGCGACTCGCGCAGCACCAGCGCCGAACTCTGGAACGGCTACAAAGACGCGCTCCACACCACCCTCTACCGGGCCACGAGCGAACGCCTGATGCACGACACCGCCGCCATCGCCGCCCGCAACTCGGAACGCAAGCAAATGAAGCTCAAGCAGCTCCTCTCCGAAAAAATCCCGGGCATCCCCGACGACGAAATCAACGAGCACTTCAACCGCCTTCCCGAACGCTATTTCATCCAGTCCGACACCGCCGAAATCGCGCTCCATGTGCGCATGGTCAACCAGCTCCTCAATTCGACCAGCGCCGCCGAATCCCCCGCACCCCTCCGCCCCGTCATCGAATGGCGCAACGACCTCAACCGCGCCTTCACCATCGTCAACGTCGTCACCCGGGACCGTGCCGGGCTCTTCTACAAACTTGCCGGCGCCCTCAGCGTCGCCGGCGTCAACATCCTCGGCGCCAAGGTCACCTCCCGCACCGACCGCGTCGCGATCGACACCTTCTACATCACCGAGCCCGGCGGCGGGGTCGTGCAAAACCAGGCCGCGCGGGATATCTTTGCCAAAAACGTCGACCAAGCCTTCGGCGCCAACCGCGACCTCTATCCCGACATCCTTGCGCAAGCCAAGCGCGTCGCCCCGCACGCCGCCCTCGTCGGCAGCCTCCAAAACACCTTCCCTCCCCTCATCGACGTTTACAACGAACGCTCGATGCAACGCACCATCGTGGAAATCCAGGCCCGCGACCAAATCGGCCTGCTCTACCTTCTGGCCAAGGCAATTTCCGATCACGGCTTCGGCATCACCTTTGCGCGCATCGGCACCGAGCGCGGCATTGCCATCGACACCTTCTACATTAAAAACACCAGCCGCGAAACCGCCATCGAAGCCCCCCGCCTCAAAGCCCTCCGCGACAAGCTGGAAAAAGTGATTATCCCACCGGAAACGCCTCCCTCCGGCCCGGCCTGACAGCGCATGACGCCGCACTCGTTTCTACTCGCCACCCACTGCCCGTTACTCGCTACTTTTTTCCACCGCCCATTGCCGCGTCCAAAAATGCCGCGAGCGCGGGATCGGGCGCGGGCGGTTGCTTCCAGCCGAGGACAAGCCGGCTCTCGGGCGCGTGCCCGGTGAGCGCGTGAAACACCACGTCCTTCGGCAACGGCCCCGCCTCTGATGGCGTGATGAAGGTCACGCCAATGCCGGCGCGCACCAGGCCGATTCCGTTGGCGCGGGGCCAGACCTCCTCGACGATTTTCGGCGTCACGCCCGCCTGTGAACACGCCGCGATGATGCGGTCGTAAAACCCGGGGTTGTTCGCCCTCGGAAACAACACAAACGGCACCGCCGCGAGATCGCGCAGCCGGAGCAGTTTCTTTTTTCCGAGCGCGTGCCCCGCGGGAAGCAGGATGCCGTTGCGCTCGCGCAAAAGCATGTGCGTGCGAATGCCCGGCGAGGGCGCGCCGCTTGTGTTCGGATGAAAAAAACCGCACCCCAGCTCGCCCACCTGCAACGCGGCAAGCTGGGCGCTCGTGGGCATTTCGTTCAACTCAAGCCGGATGCCGGGATAACGCCGGTTGAACTCGCGCAAAATATCCGGCAGCACCGTCGCCATCGCCAGCCCCGTGAACGCCACGCGCACATGCCCCGTCTCGCCCGCCGCCAGCGAGCGCAGCTCCCGCCCCGCCGCATTGAGCGAGCGCAGCACCGGCTCGATGCGCGCGGCGAAGGCGCGCCCCGCCGGCGTCAGCTCGACGCGGCGGCGCGTGCGCGCGAAGAGTTTCGCGCCCAGCGCCTCCTCGAGGTGCGCGATCTGGCGGCTGAGCGCGGGCTGAGCGACATTGAGCGCCTCGGCGGCCTTGCGAAAATGAAGCCGGCGCGCGACTTCGAGAAAATAGACGAGGTGGCGCAGATCGTAGGGAAACTGATACTCGGCGGGCATCAATCACGACAAAATGAGTATTTTTTGATATTGCAAGAATCTGCTATCCTGCGTCGCAATTTATTCGTTTTTTCCGCGTATTTTTAACACAAATCCGATTCTGCACATTATGCCAAAAACACTGTTCCAAAAAGTCTGGGAGGCGCACGCCGTGCGCAAGCTCTCGAGCGGCCACACCCAGCTCCTCGTCGACACGCACCTGCTGCACGAAGTCACCAGCCCGCAGGCGTTCGGCATGTTGCGCGACCTCAACCTGAAGGTCGCCATGCCCCACCGCACTTTCGCGACCGTCGATCACATCATCCCGACCAATCCCGGCGCGTGCGAACCCTTCGCCGACCCGCTCGCGCAGGCCATGATGGACGCCATCCGCAAAAACTGCCAGGACAACGGCATCGTGTTTTTTGACCGCGCCACCGGCAAGCAGGGCGTCATCCACATCATCGCCCCCGAGCAGGGCATCACGCAGCCCGGCATGACCATCGCCTGCGGCGACTCGCACACCTCCACGCACGGCGCGTTCGGCGCGATCTCGTTTGGCATCGGCACCACGCAAATCCGCGACATCCTCGCCACGCAAACCATGGCCATCTCGCCACTCAAGGTGCGCCGCGTCGAGGTCAACGGAAAACTCGGACGGGGCGTTTACGCGAAGGACGTGATCCTGCACATCATCCGCACGCTCGGCGTCAACGGCGGCACCGGCTACGCCTACGAATTCGCGGGCGAGGTGCTCGACAACATGTCGATGGAGGAGCGCATGACCGTGTGCAACATGTCCATCGAGGGCGGCGCGCGCGTCGGCTACGTCAATCCCGACGAAACCACGTTCGCCTATCTCAAGGACCGCCCCTACGCCCCCAAGGGCGCGGCGTGGGACGAGGCCGTCGCCCGCTGGAAAGCCTGCGCGTCCGATCCCGGTTGCGCCTACGACGACGTTGTCAAAATCGACGCCGCCGACATCGCTCCCACCGTCACCTGGGGCATCAATCCCGCCGAGGGCATCTCTATCAACGAAAACATCCCCGATCCCGCGACCGCGGCTACCGCCGAGGAAAAGGCGGAAATCGAGGAGGCGCTCGCCTACATGAAATTCACGCCCGGCGCGCCCATCAAGGGCACCAAGATCGACGTCGCGTTTCTCGGCTCCTGCACCAACGGACGCCTCACCGATTTCCAAGAGGTCGCCAGGCACATCAAGGGCAAAAAAGTCGCGCCCGGCATCCGCGCGCTGGCCGTTCCCGGATCGCAAGGCGTCGCGGCGATCTGCCGCGAGCTCGGCCTCGACCAAGTCTTCAAGGACGCCGGCTTTGAATGGCGCGACGCCGGCTGCTCGATGTGCCTGGCAATGAATCCCGACAAACTCGTCGGCGATCAAGTCAGCGCCAGCTCCTCGAACCGCAACTTCAAGGGCCGCCAGGGCAGCCCGACCGGACGCACCATCCTGATGAGCCCGTTGATGGTGGCCGCCGCCGCCATCGCCGGCCACGTCGCCGACGCGCGGGAAGTTTTCCCCGAAGCGAACAACTAACCGCATCTGCATCCGACAAATCGGTCTGACCGGGCCGATCCGGCCGATCCGAAGTCCACATTCCGCATTCCGAAATCCGCATTCCACATTCCACCATGTCCCTCGCAAAAATCACCCAAGTCACCGGCCGCGCCGTTCACGTGCCCGGCAACGACATCGACACCGACCGCATCATTCCCGCGCGTTTCATGAAATGCGTCAGCTTCGACGGCCTTGGCCAGTATCTGTTTTACGACGTGCGCCACACGCCCGACGACAAACTCACCGGCCACCCGATCGACAAACCCGGGCACAAAGGCGCGACGATCATGCTCTCCGGCGCCAATTTCGGCTGCGGCAGCTCGCGCGAACACGCGCCGCAAGCCATCCACAAGGCCGGATTCCGCGCAATCATCGCGGAGAACTTCGCCGAGATCTTTTTTGGCAACAGCACCACGCTCGGCATCCCCTGCGTGAACGCAAAACATGAGGACATCGCCAGGGTCGCCGCCGCAATCGAGGCCAACCCGCAGCTCGAGGTGACGGTTGATGTCGAGCGCCTCGAAGTGCGTTTCGGCGATCAAAAAATCCCGGTCACAATGCGCGAAAGCGCGCGCGAGGGCCTGGTTGCGGGCCGCTGGGATGCGATTGGCGAACTCCTTGAAGCCAGGGAGGCAACCGCCGCGCTCGCCGCGAAATTCCCCCACATGGCCGCCTCGTGAGCGGCGCTCCGGAAGCGCCGGCCCCCGGCCCGGCCCCCCCGCGCGCGTTAATTTTCTGGAACACTGCCCCGCTTTGGGAAGTCATCAACGCACTTCCGAAACATGCCCGCGCGCACCGGCTCCCCGCCAAAACTGCGGCGCGGACATGTTTTTCTCCGCCCTGCGGCACACGCCTCAAACAAAGAAATTACAACTCAACTAGAAAGTTTGCTCGCAACTTTTCAATAAGCCGACACTTCTAGGCAATTCGTCTAAATGAAACCGACTCTCCCGCGCACACTTGTTTTCGCTCTATTTGTTGGCACCGGACTCTTGGTGCACGCCCAGGATAAAACGCCTGTCACGCCCGTTGAATACCTGCGGCCGATGAAAAACAGCTTCTCGATCGGCGTCCGCATGATCGGCGGCGCCAAGGTCACCTTCGGAGGCAACCTCGGGGCAACCCCGTTTGCCGTGTCCCGAGATAGAGTCAACGCCGGCGGATACAACAACGGCACGATCTCCGCGGACGACAAGGATGCCGCCAACGGGGATCGCCCGGCCTATTCGGATAACACATGCGTCAAGTGGAACAGCATACCCGGTGGCGTCGAGGGCCGTTATTACACCATCATACTGGATAGCGACGGCGAGGCCGTTCGCGACGCAAATGGCGATGTGGTCATCACGGGCAATTATGTCTATTACAACAAAGACGACACCAATTGGAATCACTACACAAGAAACTGGTCCTACTCGGGCGACAGCGGCCAGTTAAGGGACAACCCCGACAATTCCAACTACCAGCAAATTGGCATGAGCGCCTTCTCCTCGCGGGGCTCCACGGACACGGTCACTGCGGAGGATCGCAGAAATCCCGGCGTCGAACTCTCGATGGGACGCGTCATCCAACGCTTCAAACATTTCGAATGGGGCATCGGCGTCAGCTTCGCCGTCTCCGAATTTAATGCCAAAACCCGCCAGTCCGTGAACGTAAAACTCGATTACATAACGGATTGGTATGATATTTATACCACCGGTGACAAATTTGACGGCACGCCGACAAAAGGCAAACTCAAGACACATAACGACGCCTCCAGTTTCCCCAATATTTTTGTCCCCACGGAAAGTGATGACGAATACCAAGACTTAAAATATACCTACACGGACAGCAATGGCAGTGAAGTTTCTGGCTACACCGCCCTGGAGACAACAAACCCCATCGGCAACACCATCGCTGCCACCGAGCAATCCGATTTGAGTGATCCCGACGGGGATAAATTAATGGACGGCACGGCCGACGGCTACTGGCAGGTCAAGGGCGTGTATTACATGCTGCGCCTCGGCCCGATGGTGCGCATTCCGATCGGCAAACGCTTCTCGGCCTATCTCAGCGGTGGATACATGGCCGCCTATGTGGGCTCCAAATTCCGCTACGAGGAAAACGTAAACGTCCCCTATGGCTCAAGCTCGATAAGCACCGCCTACACGGAAACTTACGCAAACGGATATTCGCATACCATAGATACCAAGAACAACCAGAAATACCTCGGCGGTTTTTATTTCGATGCGAACCTTGAATGGTGGACGAGCACGCGCACCGGCTTTTATGCCGGTGTGGCATACGAACGCCTGAATTCATACAAACAGGATCTGCACGGACGCAACGCCAACATTAAAATGGACAATGGCCTCGGCTTCCGCTTCGGCATCATCACGCGATTCTAATATTTGACTGGCATTTTTGGTAGGGCGAAGCCTCAGGCTGAGCCGAAATTTTTCAGGCGCCGTGATGCCTCGAATCCCGTGCCGTTCTCTCCGGCTCACCCTGAGAGTTCGCCCTACCTGTAGATCAAAAACTTTTCGCGGCGCTTCATGAACTCGTCCCGATCACCCTTCCAGAGCGCGCGGATTTCGGCGAGCGGCTTGCCCGCCTTGATCGCCTCGAGCGTCGGTTTGTGGAGGAGCAGGCGGCTGACTTTATCGACGGGAAATTGCTCCGGATACATCTGGTAAAGCGTCCTCGCCAGAACGATTCCAATATCGACCGAATTGTAAGCCTGCAAATCGGTGAGCATGATGTAAACGCCGCCGCAATCCGCGCCCTTGTGGATGCTCGCGGTCGGTGTGAAACGGATGGGCGCGAAACGCACGCCGGGCAATCCCTCCGCGTTGAGTTTTTCCGCAAACGCGAGCTCGTCGATGTAGGGCGCGCCAACCTGCTCGAAGGGCGTGTCGGTGCCGCGTCCCACGGACAGCGAAAATTCCACCAACCCCACGCCCGGATAGAGCGCGGCTTGTTTCAGGTTGCGCATGTTGGGCGAGGGATTTGTCCAGGGCTGCCCCGTTTGGTCAAACCACAGGGCGCGCGTCCAATTTTCCACTTGGATGACGGTCAGTTTCGCGCCGAGATTTTTTTCGGCGTTATACATTTTCGCCAATTCGCCCACGGTCATTCCGTGCCGCAACGGCACGCGGAAGAAACCCACAAATGTCGGCGGCTCGGCCAGCACCGGGCCCTCCACGGCGGCGCCGTTGATCGGGTTCAGTCGGTCGAGGATGAAAATTTCCTTTCCGTTTTCCGCCGCCGCCTCGATGGCCAGGCCCATCGTGGACGCGTAGGTGTAGAACCGGCAGCCGATGTCCTGAATGTCGAACACCAGCGCGTCGATGCCTTCGAGGTGTTCGGGCAGGGGTTTGCGCCGCTTGCCGAGGTAGAGGCTGTAAACGGGCAAGCCGGTTTTGGTGTCGCGCCCGTCTTCTATTTTGCTCACGTCGTGCTCGCCGCGAATGCCGTGCTCGGGGCCGAAGAGCGCCACGAGATTCACACCGGGCGCGTTTTTGAGCAGGTCGATGGTCGGGTTGCGCTCGCGGTCGTGCCCGGTGTGATTGGTTATCAGGCCGAGGCGTTTGCCCTTGATCGGCGCGAAGTCGTTTTTCACGAGCACGTCGATGCCGTTCAAAACCTTCGCGCGGGAAGCGGCGCGCTTGGTCGCGAGAACCGGGGCTTCGATTCGCGCCGTCAAATCCTTGTCCGCGGGCACGCCCGGCACGCCGGCGAAATTGAAGTCGCCCACGATTTCCGCCGCGAGCGTGCCGAGGCGCGAAAAGAGCGGCACGATGTTTCCCTTGCGGGTGGGGTGGGTGCGGCTGGAGAGGAAAATATAGAATGTGCGCGAGTGGGGATCGATCCACAAAATCGTGCCCGTGAAACCGGTGTGCCCGAAGGAGCCGAACGGAAAAATCTTTCCGCGCGGGCGGCTGTAACCGCTGGCGATGTCCCAGCCCAGCGCGCGCGGCGGCAGGTCGCCGGAGGTCTGCACGCTGGTCATTAGCCTGACCGTCTCGGGCTTGAAAATGCGCGCGCCGTCAAGCTCGCCCTCGTTGAGCAGCATCCGCGCGTAACGCGCCAAGTCCGCCGCGGTGGAGAACAGTCCCGCGTGCCCGGCGACGCCGCCCATCTTTCGCGCTGTCGGATCGTGGACGACGCCGCGCCACGGTTTTTTGTCTTGAACGACTTCCGTCGGCGCGATGCGCGGCAGTTTTTCCGGCGCGGGAAGGTAGCCGGTGTCGGCCATTTTTAGCGGCGCGAAAATTTCGCGCGCGGCAAATTCGGACAACGGCGTTCCGCTGACGCGGCGGACAATTTCGCCGAGCATAAAAAAGTTGATGTCGCTGTAACGAAACGCCGCGCCCGGCGGCGTGCGCGGGATTTCCGCGCATGCCTTTTCGATCGCGGCCGCGGCGCCGCTCCAGTCCGATTTTGTTTCGATGCCGGAACGCAGGCCGGAGGTGTGCGTCATCAATTGCCGGACGGTTATCCGCTCCTTGCCCTCCCCCGCGAACTCGGGGATGTAGGTGCGCACGGGCTCGTCGAGTTTGATTTGCCCGCGCTCCAAGAGCAGCATGACGGACGGCGTGCACGCCACGACTTTCGTGAGCGAGGCGAGGTCGAAAATCGTGTCCTCGGTCATCGTTTCCTCCGCCGGAACCAGCGCGCGTTTTCCGAATGCCGAATGAAAACGCTCGCCGTTGTGCTCGACCCACAACACCGCGCCCGGACAGTGCCCTTGCGCAATGGCGTCGTTAATGAAGGCCTGCATTTCGGCGAGTTTCTCCGGTCGCAGCGCCGGTGTTCGAGGCGCTGCTTGCGACGACGCGCACAAACAGAGGCAAAGGGAGCAGAAGAGGAAAACGAGGGTGTGTTTGAGGTTCATAAGAATTTGTGCGGAATGTTTAGTCATGTGACATCGGCATTAAGGTTGGTTTTTGAGGTTTCCCAAAATCCCCAACGGGGATTCATAACTGAGCCCAGGGTCGCCGAGGAACGAGGCCACCCTGGGTATCTGGCAAAAATAATATTCAACCCCAACGGGGTTGCACAGCCACGGCGTCCAAAAAATTGTGCAACCCCGTTGGGGTTGAATATATGAATAAACCGAATTCCCGGGGTAGCCTCGTTCCTCGGCAACCCCGGGCTAAGTTGTGGAAGCCCTTCGGGCTTCTCTTGCGGCAATTCGATCATGACTGAATACCTGAGTTCATTGCGCGCCGTTCTTCTCCCGGAGTCGTTTGACCGTGTGGGCGGAGGGGGAGACGGTTTTGCGGCGGGATTCGGGCCAGGCGCTCATTTCCTCGAGCGACTCGAACAGCGCGTGGCACGCGGTTTCGTAATCGACGCCGGCCAGTTCGCTGACCAGGCGGATGCTCCGGTCGATCAGCTTCTTGTTCGATGCGTCAACGTGCGCCATCCAGTTTCCGCTGAGCCGTCCGAGTTTGCCCATCGTCGCCGTGGAGACGTTGTTCAACGCCAGCTTGACGGCGAGGTGCGCGAAAATTTCCAGGGGCGATTCGGGCATGTCCGCCTCGATGAAACAAATTTCGTCCAGCGGATTCGAGGCGGGGTGGCGCGTGCCGATCAGGATGGCGGCGCGGCGTTCGAAACCGGCGGCGGCGCACTCGAACGCCTGATGCCACTCGTCGCGTTTTTCGAGGTGCGCCATTTCCGCGCCCGCCAGAAAGGCGATGGCGGCGTTCGGGCGGACGGCGGTTCGCGACGTGTCCGGCTCGCAACCGATGCGGTAGGTCGCCAAACGCTCGCGGTCGATTTTCGGCGGGTTCTCGATGATGCGCTCGGCGGCGCCCATCGCGCGATAATCGTCGGGCGTCCACGTGATGCAGTTTGGTTCATGTCCGAGGAGTCGCCGCCATGCCGAGTCCGCGTCGCGAAGCGGCTCTTTCACATAGGCCCACGAAACGGGGTCGTCCGGCTCGAGCGTCGAGCGAAACGGCGGCACCTTGAATGTCGGCGAGCGCTCCGTCGTGTCGGTGAAAATGTCGAGCATGTATTCGTCGGGAAAATACGTGATGAGTCCCGACTTGGCGTAAATGTCCCGCTCGAAATCGACCCAGGCGGCCATGGCGCGAATATTTTCCGGCGAGCGTATTTGCCGGAGAAGTTGACGGAAACGCGCGGCCCCTTGCTCGGGCGCGGCGCCCGACGGAAAAATCGCCCGCACGACAAGCTCGGGCAATCGTCCGGGGAGGAAGTCGGCGAGCGCGGCCTCAAATGCCAGCCCGGCGATGAGCAGCTCGATGGTCGTCGCCTGCATTCGCGTCGAACCGGCGACCGCCATCGGCCCCGTCGCCAGGTCGATGATGTTGACGCGCGCGTCGGTGATCACGGCCCGCGAACGCTCGACTTTTCGGACGAGCAACTCGGCGGGATTGTTGAACATAAAATGCGCGCGCGATCCGGCGGCCAGCGCGCCGTGAATCGTGCCGATGACCGACGAGGTTTCGCCGCCTTCGCTGATGGCCACCAGGCAGTCGTTCGGCCCCATGCCGGCGTCTTGCGCCTGTCGTTGCCCGAAGGAAATATAGTCCTCGAAGGATTCGACGGAGCGGATCAGCGCGTAGTCGCCGCCGGTCATGATCGCCTGCGTTTGCGCAAGGAGCGTCGTGAAAAAATCGCGCTGCTCCGGGAAACGGGCCGCCGCGTTCGCGCAGAATTTTCGGTGCGCCGCGTCCAGCAAAATTGCGAGCCGACCGGTGGCGCCGCAGCCGCTGAAAACAATCCGTCCGCCGCGTTGGAGTGTGTCGAGGATGTCGGCGCGCAACTTCGCGAATTCCTTCGAGGCGAGAACACGATCGACGACGGGCGGGATGTCGTCGTCAACGCGCAGCAGCATTTCGATTCCGTCCGCCGTGTTTTTTTCGAGCGTTTGCGAAAGTGTTCGCGTGATCGGATGCGATTGCTCCGTGAGCATTTCGCCGAGGTGAAACGCGGTTTCGTTTTTCAAGAAATGTTCCGCCGCGAGGCGGGTGGATTCGGTGGGCATGTTTTTTGATATTTTCTAATTTTTAGACCACGGATTACACGGATTATCACGGATAAATACCGTAGGGGCGTCGCTTGCGACGCCCGGTTTGTCATCCGTGCAGATCCGTGCAATCCGTGGTCATGTTTTCATGTATTATTCAGTGATAATTTTATTCTTTCAGCCGGTCTTTTTTAAACGTGAACAACAGCGCGCAGAGCACGCAGACGCCGCCGATAATCCAGGCGACCGAGACGATCCGGAACGCCAGCGCGATGCCGTCGCCGGTTCCGTAAAGCCGCCCGAAATATCCGAACAGCGTCGGGGCAAACGAGCCGATGCTCATCGCCGCCAGAAGCATCAACGCGACAACCATCGCGCGGAGTTTCGGCGGCACGACATCGAAAATCGCGGCGTGGGTGTTCGTTTCGTAGAGGCCGCGGAAAAGGCCGAAGAGAAACAAAATCACCCAAAGCGTTTGCGGCGACCCGACGCTTCCGATGAGAAAAATCATCGGCACGCCGAGAAACATGACCGTGGTTTGCAGGACGAGGCGAAACGATTTCCAGCGGCGCACCAAGGCGTCGGTCAGGAAACCGCCGACGATCACGCCGATCCACGCCGCCGCGAAGTGCATGAACATGCCGTAGCCCCGCGCCTCCATTTCCGAAACGCCGAAGCGCTCCTCGATGAAAATCGGCGCGAACGCAAGATAGGCGTTGTTCACGAACACCACTGCGATGAATCCGGCCGTCAGCAAAAGCACCGTCGGGATGCGGACGATCTGCCGCACCGCGCTCCAGAAAGGGATTTTCTCGGCAACCGGCGCGTTGCTCGGTTCGTCCGGTTGCGCGTCGGAGTCCGCGGGTTTGTCGCGCAGGCGAAATATCAGAATCGCGCCCATGACGATGCCGAGGCCGCCGAAGATGTAGAAGACCGAGCGCCAGCCAAACGCGGCGGCGATGGCCGTGCCGAGAAACCCGCTGATCATCGGCGCGATATAGACGGCGCTTTGATGAATGGACAGCGCGCGCGCCCGCGTCTCCTTGTGAAAGCTGGCGATCATGGCGGTCGATGACGGCCCGTAAAACGCCTCGCCGCCCGCGGTGGCGATGCTTCGGAAAATGAGAATGCCCACGAGCCCGGTCACCGTTCCCGTGACCATCGTCGCCGCGCTCCAAAAAATCAGGCTTATGGTGATGATCCATTTTTTGCTGCACCGGTCGCCGACGTAGCCCGCGACGGGAACCATCGCAGCCATCACGAAAAACAAAAGCTGGTGACTCAGCCCGATCTGGAGGTCGTCCAGGCCGAGGTCGATTTTTATGTTTTTTGTGAGGACGCCAAAAATCGCCCGGTCAATCTGGTGGAGAAAATACGTGCAAAACAGCAGGAGCATCAACTCCCACCGGTAATTCTTGGAAAGCGGCCGCGACGCGCGTGGCGAAGGCGAGGAAGGATGCGGGGCGGGGTTTTGTTGGTTATGTTGCATGAAAAGTTTTTTTAGAAAACGCGGCACGGGCGTCACCGCCTGTGCCGATGTTCGAGGGCATTCATTCGTCCGGGAACTCCGAGGGGAGTTAGCATTAAAAATCTCGATTGCGGGATTGTGGAAGAACAAAAACGCAAAATGCGATTAAACCGAGTTTGCCCGGCGCGAAAGCGAGAAGCGTTGTTACGCGGCGCGTTTGTTTTTGCGGACGATGATAACCATCACGGAAAGGATTATAATCGCGGCGGCGGCCAAAGTGCGGAGCGTCACGGGTTCGTCCAGAATCAGCCATCCGAGAAACACGGCGACGATCGGGTTCACATACGCGTAAGTGGACACACGCGCGGGCGTGCTGTGTGTGATGAGCCACGTGTAGGTGGAAAACGCGACAAGCGAACCAATCACGATCAAATAGAAAAGAGCGATCCATGAGCGCGCGCTGAACGCGCCGATATCAATCGAGGCCGGCTCGCCGCGAGCGAAAGCGGCGACCGCGAGCATGGCGCCGCCGCAAAGCATCTGCATGGCCGACGCGCTGGATGCCGGGGCGGGATTGCGAACATGACGCGAAAGAATCGACCCGGTTGCCCAAAAGACAGTCGAGCCAATGATGGCGACGACGCCTTTCAGCGGAAGCGCACCCTCATTACTGAAGTGCTCCCAGGGCGCGACCAGCACGATGATGCCGGCAAAGCCGATGACGAGCCCGGCAATCGTGTAAGGCCCCGGACGTCGCCCGCCGGGAAACACCCATTCGATGAGCACCATGCACATGGGCGAAAAGCCGATGAGCAGCGCGGTGATCCCCGAGGGGATGTATTGCTCGGCCCAGATGACAAGACCGTTGCCGCCGAGCAGCAGGAACGCGGCGATAAGCGCGTTGTCACGCCACTGCCGCGCCGTGGCCCGGGGCGCGCCGCGCAGTTTCACAAACGCAAACATGAGGACGCCCGCGACAAGAAACCTCACGCCGGCCATCGAAAGCGGCGGCATGGTTTCGACCCCGACGCGCATGGCGAGATACGTGCTGCCCCAGACGATATAAATCGTCAGAAACGCGGCGGCGAGCGCGAGAGTGCTTGCGGATTTGGCGGATGATGCGGACATGAATAGGCTACACGTTCAGGAATACGAAATGCGCGTGGCGCAAACCGCCAAGCTTATCCTGATGAGGAACAAACAGGCAAACCTGACAATTGCATAGAACACTAACCAAGCCGCCCAAAGTCCACAAAACAAACGGTAAAAGACCGGACGATGGACATGCATGCGCCAGTCCACGCGTGCCGAAACCCCCAACGCCCTCCCCTCTTGGCGAAGCGGGCGAATGAATACGCGCGGGTGGTGATCGCGGTTGCGGGACTTCCGCGCAATACCGCGATGGAGATTCAGGTGATTATTGGGGGCAAAGACTGAAAAAACGGAAAAATGCCTTGCGCTTCGCCCGCGCTAAGTTTTCGTAGCGCAACACCATTCTACTGGAGAGATGGCTGAGTGGTCGAAAGCGGCGCTTTGCTAAAGCGTTGTAGGGGTAATACCCTACCGGGGGTTCGAATCCCCCTCTCTCCGCCAGTTTATGCTGGCGAAAGATCAAAAACTTAAATTGTGGAATCTGTGATTGGATAAAGTTCGGGTTACGCAGTCGCATTTTGAGGTGTGGCGAACCGTCCCGGTGAGCCGAAACGATTCGCATGTCGTGGCGTTTTCAGTGAGCGCGTCCTGTCCGATCAAACAACACGGGGTGGAAGCCCGTGCTACCACTTACCAGAGTCTGCGGTAGCCGAGGTTTAGGGACCAGGGGCGTTCGTAGAACTGGGCTTTCGCATACTCGTAGTCGATGTAAACTTGGCTGATCGCGTCGATGCGGTAGCTCGTGCCCAGGCCGAACTCGACTCGCTTGCCGTCGTAGTTGGC
>NZ_JAQFIT010000025.1:0-19886 GCF_029504805.1 Ereboglobus sp. PH5-5
CGCCTTCATCTGGGTTTTCAGTTTTTTGGTTCATCGGGAGTAGTCCCCCGCTGCTATAGCTTTAAAAAATGTGCGCAAGATTCCGGACGTTATCGTTCGGTTGTAAAACGATAGCGTCGCACCTCATGTGCTCTCTGTCTGGGCGAAAACGCACATGCTGCCATTTCGTTCGGCGTGATGGAGCTGTGGCGCAACCAGAAGAAACATCACTGATGCCCTTCGAAAGTATTGTGACTTCCAAACGACTAAAGTGGCGAATCGCACGCTTTCAGAGTGTGTTTTTCAGTTTTGCTTGCGGGTGTGGTATGGGCGTTGGAACAGTTTTCAGCCTCGCCGCCCGCGCCGTAGTTTGCCCATGATAAAGAAACAAAAGTATCCGAGTTCAATCCTTCGCCTCAAAATCCCAATCATGAAGCCCTTCTTGCGATTCCCCTCCACCATTCTGCTGCTTGCGTTTGCCGCCGCGGTGCAAAGCACCGCCGTCGCGCTCCCGCCTGTTTTCGGCCCCGAATACGATGGCAAAGCCCAAAAGGACACGCTCACCCGCGCACTCATCTCGCCGCAACGCATCGTGTGGAAAAACGACGGCGGCGAAAAACTCGTTGCCAACGAAGCCGTCCTCCTGCGGCAGGGCGACAGCCAGTCCATGCTGGGCCGCCGCAACATGTGCGTGATGAAAAGCACCGGCACCAAAACCGCGTCCATCCTCCTCGACTACGGCAAGGAAATCCACGGCGGCCTGCAACTCGTCATGGGCAGCTCCACGCGTCGCGAACCCTCGCTCGTGCGCATCCGCTTCGGCGAGTCGGTCGGCGAGTGCAACAGCGAGACCAACAACAGCGAATGGCTGGTCGGCCGCTCCACCGACGACCACGCCAAGCGCGACATCGTGATGGAAATTCCCCGCGACGGCATGATCGAAATCGGCAACACGGGGTTTCGTTTTGTGCGCATCGACCTTCTGCAAAAAAACACCGCCATCCACATCAAGGAGGCGCGCGCCATTCTCCGCTATCGCGACATTCCCTACCTCGGCTCCTTCAAAAGCAGCGACCCGCGCCTCGACCAAATCTGGCTCACCGGCGCCTACACCGTGCACCTGAACATGCAGGAATACCTATGGGACGGCATCAAGCGCGACCGGCTCGTCTGGCTCGGCGACATGCACCCCGAGGTCTCCTCCATCCGCGCCGTCTTTGGCGACAACGAAACCGTTCCCAAGAGCCTCGACCTCGCGTGCGCGCAATTTCCCCTTCCCGGTTGGATGAACAAAATCCCCACCTATTCGCTCTGGTATCTCATCATCCATCACGACTGGTATATGCAAAACGGCGACCTCGCCTTCATGCAAAAACACAGGAGCTACATCCTCGGACTGATCGACCAAATCGACCGTCACATCGACGAAAACGGCATTGAAAAAACCAAGACCCGCGAATTCCTCGACTGGCCCTCCAGCCCCAACGCGGAAGGCGTCAAGGCCGGCTGCCGCGCCCTCATGGTTTGGGCCATGCAACACGCCGCCAAACTCTGCGCCTGGCTCGACGAGCCGGAATACATCAAAAAAACCGGGGCCATCACCACCCGGCTGAACCGCTCAATCAAGGATCACAACAATCTCAAGCAAGCCGCCGCGCTCATGGCGCTCGCGGGAATCCTGCCTCCGGAAAAGGCGTGCGACGAGGTCGTGTCTGTCGGCGGCCCGAAAAACTTCTCCACCTTCTACGGCTATTACATGCTCGAAGCCCAGGCGCTCGCCGGACGGCACCGGCAGGCGATTGACATTATTCGCGCCTACTGGGGCGGCATGCTCGACATGGGCGCCACGACCTTCTGGGAGGATTTTGATCTCGAATGGACAAAAAACGCCGCGCGCCTCGACGAACTCACGCCCCCCGGAAAGAAGGACATTCACGGCGATTTTGGAGCCTATTGTTATCCCGGATACCGGCACAGTTTTTGTCACGGCTGGGCGTCCGGTCCGACCGCGTGGATGAGCGCGCACATACTTGGAATCCAGGTGCTGGAACCCGGTTGCAAAACGATAAAAATCGCCCCGCACCTTGGCGACCTCGACTGGGCCGAGGGCGCATATCCCACTCCGCTCGGCGTGTTGAAAGTGAGGCATGAAAAAGACGCCTCTGGAAAAATCACAACCACCATCGACGCCCCCGCGGGCATAAAAATCGTGCGGCAGTAGGGAATCCTCACCGAGCGCGCTGACGAAATGCGTCCGATGTTTTTGATGTCATGCCAACGTCCCGAAGCTTTTATGCCTTTTACCGTAGGGGCTTCGCTTGCGACGCCCTTGTGTAAGGGTTGATTTTCAAACCGGGCGTCGCAAGCAACGCCCCTACAAAGGTTCAATAGCTTCGGGATGTTGGTGTCACTCCTTTGGAAACTGCGTTTCGAGCAAATCGCGCATGCCATCAATTTCTTTGGAAAAAACATCCTCCAGCTTGCGAATGTGCACAATCAGCCAATCGATCATTTTAGGCCAGTTTTCGCGATCATAGCCTTCGCCATTCACAGATTTGGCATAGCCGATGGCTCCGGTTTTGTCGCGCATGCGCCATTGAAGCGGTGCCCCAAAGGCATCCTCGATTTTGGTTTTCTTTCCCTCCAAATAAGCAAATAAGGCGTGGTTTTTTGCTTCAACCTTGCGTCCAATGGTGAATTCCACGCGCACGCCTTCCTGTCCGAAAAACATGAGATAACTTATTCCGGCCATGCCTGCGCCTGCGTTAATCCACGAGTCTTTGCTCGGACTGACATTACTATAAAGTGCGACTCTTGCCTTTTCCAAGGCGGCCAGTGTTTTGGTCCAAAACTCTTTGCGCAATACATGCCTGCGAGCCTGGCGCTCTTCAACCGCTTGTTCTTCTTTTTCCTTTTCGGAAATTCCGATCATGTATTCCTGCGCCTCTGGAAGCGGAATAATTTGTTCAAAATCCACATAAAGTGAATCCCCATGGCGCAGCGGCGTAACCTTGAAGCATTGCAATTTCAATTGGTGCTCCAAGAGCCATAGCGCCGTTGAGGTGACCTCCTTTCTGAAGTGTGCCGCCACCAGTATTATTCGCAGGGTTCTTTTTGGATTTAGTGTGATTTCATCAAAATTATCTTTTCCAAGGAAGCCGCATATTTTTTCTTTGGCAGAGGATTTGTCGCCGGATTGTTCCAGATAATCCTGATATATTTCGACTATTTTCGATGTGCCCAGGGTCGAGCAGTAAGAGGCGTATTTCAGGCTTTGCCATACGACGTCCCTTCCAGAGTCATCGAGTTTGTTTTCAATTACGACCAAGTATCCATTTTCATCAATGGCCAGCAAATCAAGCCGTTCCTTGGTGTCATCAAAGCCGTCAAATTCCTTTTGTATAATAAGCAATTTTTCGCCGAGGGCGCTGGGTTGGTTCGCTATCCATTCTTGCAGGTGTTGTCTTTCCCTAAATCCAAGCTCCGAAAAGGAGACAGATGGAATTTCTTTTATGGAATTTGAGGAACGGTCTATGGAAAACATGGGGAATGGTTTATATGTTGTTTGTCTAAAATAGCACGGTGGAGATAAGGGGCTCAGTAGTTTTTGTCCTGAACCCTCGCGGCGGGTTCGCCCCTGAGCCGGCGTTCCACGTTTTCGATGTAGATCTCGTCGGGCTTGGGCATACCGGCATAATACCGGTTCAATTCATCGCGCAATTTCTTCTCCATCTGCGCGGCTTTTTCGGGATGCTTTTTGATCAGGTTGTTTGATTCGCGCGGGTCGATGTTGAGGTTGTAGAGCTCGTCGCCCTCGCCGTTGAAGAGCATTTGGTATTTCCAGTTGTCCTCGTCCTTCATGGCCGCGCTTGCGTATTGGCCCCAGTGCATGCGGGTGCTGGGGAAATACCAAACGAAGGTTCGCGCGGGGAGTTTTTCCTGCGCGCCCAAGGCGAGCGGGAGCAGCGAAAGGCCGTCGCCGCCGTGATTGGCGGGGAACGCGGTTCCGGCGGCGGCGAGCATGGTGTGGGGCAGGTCGTAGATGTTGATCTCGCTGTGGTTTTCCGCTCCGGGCTTGATTTTCGCCTCCCATGTCAGCGACGCGGGCATTCGTATGCCGCCTTGATAGGTCGAGTTTTTTCCGCCGCGATAGGGGGTCTTGATGAGCCGGTCCGTCAGCGGTCCGTTGTCCGAGTAAAAAATGATCAGTGTGTTTTCATACACGCCTTTCTTTTTGAGCGCGGCGACGACGCGCCCCACGCTTTCATCGACGCTCTCAATCATGGCGGCGTAAGTGGCGCAGCGCTCGTCCATGTTTGGGTTTTCAAAATACCGCGTGCCCTTGGCGTCGTAAAAATACTCCTCGTTCATGCCGGCGAGCCGTTTTGCCTTTTGCCTGTATTTCTCGATTTTCTCCGGCTTTGCCTGGAGTGGCGTGTGCACGGCGAAATGCCACAGGTTGAGGAAAAACGGGGCGCGCGTGTCGTGCCTGTCGATGAGCCGGAGCGCCTCGTCGGTGAGCCGGTCGGTGAGGTATTCGCCCTCGCGCCCGCCTTCCTCCAAGCCCGGCACGCGGGAACGCGTGGGGACTTTTTCGATGGGGCGGTTGCGGTTCTTTTTATACGGCCAGAAATACGACGCGGGCGCCCACGCCTCCCAGCCGGCGATGTTGACGTCGAATCCGACATCGTGCGGAAGCGTTTTGTTGGCGGGGCTTCCGCAATGCCATTTGCCAACGTGCCACGTCGCGTAGCCGGCGTCCTTGAGGCGGCTGGCAACGGTCACGGAATTGTCGGGCATGTGATGATAGTGATTCCACATGCCGAGTTTGAGCGGATGTTTTCCGGTCATGGCGGAGGCGCGGGCGGGCGCGCAGATTGCCACGGGTGTGTAGGCGTTTGTGAAGCGCATGCCGCGCGCGATGAGTTTGTCGATGTTGGGCGTTTCGTAGAAGCTCGCGCCAAACGCGCCGATGTCGGAAATGCCGAGGTCGTCCACGAGGATAAAAACGATGTTGGGACGCGTGGCGTCCGCCGAAAAAACGGGGGCGGCGCACGCGAGCAGCCCTGCGGCCGCGGCGGATATTTTGGTTTTCATGTTCAATGCTGTGTTGATGCGGGATTGTGTTGGTTACGGTGAATTTGGGGCGGCAAGCGTGGCGCCTTTTTGGTAGTCGGGCATGATTCGGAGTCGGTGCTTCGCGATGGGCGAGCCGTCCACGGTTTGCATGATGAGCTTGAAAAGGCGGCGGGCAAAGGCGGCGGAGTCGAACGAGTAGCGAGTGGGCACGGGCCTTGTGTAGTCGAGAAACGTGTCGTCGTCGCGGCACATCAAGGAAACGTCGCCGGGCACGCGAAGCCCGAGTTCGTGCAGGTAGGTTTGCGCGAGAATATAAAAATGCGGGTGCGCGACGAGCATCGCGGTGGGGCGGTCTTCCCTGGCTCGCAACCCGTCCAGTAATTTCATCACGCTTTGCCTTGTGTTATTGTGGCGCATGATCTGGCCGCGCGCCTGCGAGTTGCTGGCGGCGGCGATGCCGTCAATGAATCCGCGCTCGCTTTCCAAGTCGCCGGCCTTGGTCGAGTTTTCTGTTATAAACACGATCCGCTTGTGGCCGAGCCCAGTCATCTGCCCCGCCGCGTGACGGCAGAGCGCGTAATAATCCAGGTCGACAAACGGCAGGCCGATGTCCGGATCGCAAGTGCCCGACACCACGCAGGGGATGTTCCGGTCGCGAAACCATTTTTTCACCTTGTCGGGCGCAAGCGTGAGCACCCAGCAATCGTGCGGGTGCCCGGCGACGAGGCGCTGGAGCCTCGAGTTGGCCCCGGACGAAAAATACTGCCCGCCGTGAAACGTGCGCAGCCTGTATCCGCATTCCGCCAGCTGCCCGCGCAGCTCGTCGATGATGAGCGCGATTTTGGGGCGCAACATGGTGATGGGCTCGGGCGTGAGGAGCGCCACGATGCGGCTTTGTTTCGCCGGAGCCGTGGCTGTCTTGCGCTGGCCGAGAATCTTTGTGCCGTGGGGCCGTTGCGCCCGAACCATGCCCATTTTTTCCAGTTGCGCCAGTGCCGCGCGCAAGGTGCTGCGGCTCACATGCAGGCTTTCCGCGAGCGCGCGCTCGGAGGGCAGCCATTCCTGCCAGGTGCGTTTTTGGATGCCCGCTTGAATTATCTCCACAACCTGCCCGGCCAGCGAGTGGCGCAGGGGAATGCCGCCGTCGAGTTTTTCAAGCAGCTCGCCGCCGTGCCCGGACATGCGTTTCGTTTTTTTGGAGGATTTTATCGGAGGCGTGGCTGAAAGCATGGGGAAGGGTGGGCGGGGGGCGCTTATGGATTTCTGAGACGGTTGCGGGAGATTGGTTTGGTTTGTAGACCATGCGAATGCCCCTTGTCCATCACTCAGTTTGAAATTCGATTTTGCGGGCAGGGCGCGCCGGTCGAACACGCCGGGAACAATGAGGCCGATCGCGGCAGTTTCGGCGTTTCGAGCGTTAGCGACAGTCTGCCAACCGCCCTGCCTCAAAATGCGGCCGGCTAAACCGGCAAAAACTAATCCAGATACAGGCTGCGCATCTTTTCCAAATCCACTTGAAGCACCTTGCGCAGGTAATTCTCAACGCTGCCGTGGTCTTTTTTCATCTGCTCGAAGCCGGCGCGCAGGAACTCGGGGCTCACGCGGTAAAGCGGTTCGAGTTGCGGATTCTTTTTGATCAGGGGGTCGTATTTTCCGGCGAGGTATCGGTTGGAGAGCAGGTAATCCTCAAAGATTGTTTTTTCATCCACTCCAAGCGACGCGAGAAACAGGGCCGCGCCCATGCCCGTGCGGTCTTTTCCCGCCGAGCAATGAAACATCAACGGCAGTTTGCCCTCGTCCTGCAGCAGTTTGAAAAACTTCCGATACTGTCCGATTATGCGTTCGTCGGTCACAAAAAGGCGGTTCATTTCGATCATGAATTCCTCCGTTTGTTTTTTTGTGAATTTGTTCAGGTCGTCCGCGCTTGTCAGGTTGCCGGGCGTGATCGAGTAGGCGTATTGATGGCGCACCGACGGCGCGGGAAGATCGGGCGCGGCCTTGATCTCGGACTCCGAGCGGAAATCGACAATCGAGGTTATCGGAACGCTTGCCAGGTAGGCGAGATCCTCCGTCGTGAGTTTGTTTAAATCATCCGTGCGAAACACGCGTCCCCACCGCACGCGTTTCCCGTCGGCGGTTTTGTATCCGCCCAGATCGCGAAAATTGTAACCGCCGGCCATGGGCAGGTGCCGCTCCGCGAGCACGGTCTCGCCCAGGGTGCTTTTGACTCGAAAAAACGCATGGTTCGCATTTTTCAAGGGCAGCTCAACGCGTCCCGTTTGCGCGCCTTCGAGCAGAGGCGTGGTCATGTCGATTTTCCCAACCGACGCGCCGGCGTAAACGCTCCACTTTCCCGGCGCGTTCACCACTAGAAACGCCCGCTTGCCCGGCGCCTCGCGTTCGATTGAAAAAACTTCGTCGGCGGTTTGTTTTTCCGCCCGCTGGCTTTTCCCGCATCCGGCGAAAGCCAGCAACGCGGCGATTCCCACAAGTGTGCTTCTGATCAGGCGTGCGTGTTTCATGATTAAATACTTTTTGCGAGGCGAAGCGCGGCAACGCCAAAGTGCGGCGTGCATCCAGCCCGGGGCGACACCCTCGCGCGCAATCAATCCCGGGCACGCACTTCAAATTCGAATGAATGCTCGGGCGCGTGGAGGGCGTAGCGGCCGGCGGGGAGCGGGCGTTGCGCTCGGATGACATACAGGCCCGGTTCGGTTTCGGAGCGGTCTATGATGACGCGCTCGCTTGCCTTGCCGAAGGTTGCCGCGGCGTCGCCGAGGCGCTCGAGTTCGGCGACGCGTTTGCGCCCCCTGCCCTTGATTTCCAAGGGGGCGACTTCGATTGGCGGCAGTCCGACGGGTGTGCCGGGATACGTGACAAAGGCGCCTCTAAACGCGAGCAACACATCGCGCCCGGAAACCGAGGGCGGGATGTCCGTGCCGTCGAATGTGAGCGTGCCGGTTTCCTGTTTCTCGGGGCGCGTCTTGATGAGCGAGATTGCGGAGCTCCACACGCCGCCGACTTTTTGGAGTGCCGAGCGCACGACCCTGGCGTTGTTGGAGGGAAGCGGACGCCACGCGGTTTCGTCCCAGATATACGCGCCATCGGCCCCGGGCGGCGGCGTGGCGGGCGATGCGGGAACGGCTGGCCCGACGGGAACGGGCCGGGTGGGCGGGGCGGCGTTTCCCAGAAGCGGGGCGATGTTGATGGCGTCCTGACTGGCGGCGTGTTTCTGGCCGGCGCGCGCGCGGGCGAGCGCATCGACCTCGGCGAGAAACTCCGCGCCGGCGGGTTCCAGCGTGACCGGGCTCGCCTCGATCATGCGTATTGAACCTTTGAATACATTTCCGTTTTCGAGGCGGAGGCTGAGACCGATGGAGGGAATGTTGGGTTGTGTCGAGTCGAGCGTGGTGAGGAGGCGGACGGGGAAGCCGCCGGAGCGGGCGGGGCTGGCGATGAGCGAGCCCTGAAGCTCGTGTTTCCAGGGGCCGTGTATGTTTTCAATGGTCGCGGTGAGCGCGCCGGTGGCCGGGTTTTGTGTTTTGAAGCGCAGGAGCAGGTCGCCTTCCGTCTCGGTGTGGACGCGATAGGCGCGGCCGGGGCGCGTGGCGTCGAGGAGTTTTTGCTCGGAGGCGCTGAAGGTGGCGATCATGGAGGCGCGGCTGGAGTCGGGAACGCGCGCAAGTTTGCACGACCATTCGCCCGCGTCGCCGGTGAGTTCGGAGCCGGAAAAATGGAGCGTGATGCGAAAGGGTTTTGCGCCGGCGACGGCGAGGCCTGAGGCGCTGACGACGGGAAGGCCCGCGCGCGCGGAGAGTGTGATTGTGAAGAGGTCGCTGCCGGTGTCGTAGCCGTAACGGCCTTCGAGGGGGCGGGCGTCGATCCACGAGCTGTCGGCGCGGAGGTTGGCGCGGAGGGTGGAGGCGTCGCGGTCGATCGAAACGATTTCAAGGCAGATGTCCGGCATGGCTTGCCGTCCGGGGAGGGTGGCCTTGCCGGAGTAGAGAGCGCCGGGGGTGAGTTGGGCGAGCTTGGCGGAGACCACGCGCGTGGCGTTGGCGGCGAGCTCGGCGCGGTGGCGTTCGCGGGCTGCCTCGACGCGGCGGAGCGTCTCGCCGGTCTGCGCGACGGCGCGGCGCAGCGCGGCGATGTCGGATTCGCGGGTGATGTCGATGAGGCGTCCGCTGAATTTGCCGAGGGGCTCGCCTTGGGGAAGGGGCGTTTTCGGCGTGAGGGAAACGATGTGTGTCCGCCATTCGTCGCCGGCGCGGGATGCCTCGATGTGCGCGCCCATTTCGAAGCGCGCCCCCGCGCGCGCGGTTTCACGAATCAGGCGCATGGAGGCGAGCGAGGCGGTGTCGTTGCCGATGCCCGCGAGTTCGCGGATGCGCGGGCCGCCGGGGCCGCGAAGGATTTCCTCGATTTTTCGCTCGGGGGAGGTGTCGAGTTTCAATTCGCGCTCGATGTAGTCGATGGTGTTGACCGGGGCGTAGAGTGTCTCGGCGAGTTTTGCGGTGAGTGTCGCCTTGTAGTGAAGGCGTCCGTCGGGGGCGGGGGCGGCGGCAACCGGGGAGACGGGCGAGACGGGGCTGGCGCCGGCGGGTTGTATTGGGGAAGTGGATAAGGGCGCGCGGTCGAGCGCGGGGCCGGGCGTGAAATGCGCGAGCGTGTAAAGGCCGCCGTGGCGCGTCCCGAGCGCGGCGGCGGCGGCGGATTCGAGGGCGGCGGGCGGGGGGGCTTTTGAGGACGAGAAAAGGATGCGGTGCCCGAGGATTGCGACGAGGGTGAGGACTGCGGCGCCGAGCGCGCCAAACGCGAGATTGCGCGGTTGCAAAAGTGTCCGGACAAACGGGGGGCGTGGTCGCCGCTGGCTGGCGTTGGAAGTGGCGGGAGGCATGGAGACGTTGCGCCTAGTTTTACCGCGCCAGCCCGCTGCTCAAGAAAATTGGCTGCCGGCGGGGCGGGGCGGGCGAAAAAAAAGCGGCGCCCCGGTTTTTTCGGGACGCCGTTTTTGTTTTTCTGACAAGGTTTTTCTCAGTTGTTTTCCGCGGGTTGCGATTGCGCGTTTTCCGGCTCGAAGATGTAGCCGATGCTGTGCACGGTGCGGAACGAGTCCAGGCTCAGGCCGTTTGCGCGAAACAGCTCGCGGACTTTCACGATGTATTGGTCGAGCGAGCGGCTTTTCACGTCGGCGTGGATGCCCCACACGGAATGGATGAGCGCCTTGCGGGTGATGACGATGCCGCGGTTTTGGTTGAGGTAGGAAATAATGCCGAGCTCCTTGCGCCCGAGTTTGACGGTGGTGCCGTTCGGGAACTCAACCTCGAGGCGAACCGGGATGACTTTTGCGCCGCAAAACTCGAACGGCTCGTCGCTGACTTTCGCGTTTTTGGTGACGTTAAGGTCGCTGACCGATTCGGCGCGGCGGAGCACGGCGCGAATGCGCGCGATCAATTCCGGGTAGCTGAAGGGCTTGGTGATGTAGTCGTCGCCGCCCATGTCGAGCCCGCGGACCTTGCTCGTCTCGAGCGTGTTGCCGGTGAGGAAAATCGTCGGAACTGAAATGTCGCTCTTCTTGAGCTCATCGAGGAGTTGAAAACCCGATTGGTCGGGCAGATTGATGTCGAGCAGGAGCAGATTGGCAAAGTTGCGCTGCAAAAAACGCATTGCATGAGCACAACGTGTGTAAACCTGCGTCTGCATGCCCGCTTCCTCAAGCTGGGCGGCGATGAGCTTGGCGAGCTCTTCCTCGTCTTCTACTATGACAATCAGTGGTTTTGGTGCGGATCTCATGGGAATTTAAGTGATGAACGGCATTTTTTACAAATGGTCTAAATTGTAAAGTTTAAACAAGGCCCTTTTGCAAACGGGAGGCAACAGGAGGCGCGAAAACTGCCAAAGATTTTGCTGTTTTTTGAAAAAAACTTGAAGCCTGTAAAACATGCGTTTGCCTTGCTCACCACTATGTCAAACCCAGCGCCATTGCTCATGATCGGACTGCCCAAGGGCAGCCTCGAAGAATCCACCAAAAGTCTTTTTGCCAAAGCAGGTTGGGTAATTACGACCAGTTCCAGATCATACAAGCCAAGCATCAACGATCCCGAGCTCGACGGTCGTTTTATCCGCGCCCAAGAGGTGAGCCGTTATGTCGAGCACGGCTTCTTTGATTGCGGCCTCACGGGATATGATTGGGTGCAGGAAAACCAGTCCGACGTGGTTGAAGTTTGTGATTTAATTTACAGTCGCGCGAGCACGCAAAAGTCGCGCTGGGTGCTTTGTGTTCCCGAAAATTCGCCCGTTCAGAAACCCGAGGACCTCGCCGGCAAGCGCGTCGCCACCGAGATGGTCGGCACGGTGAAACGCTATTTTGAAAAACGAAACATTCCCGTGACCGTGGAGTTCTCCTGGGGCGCGACCGAGGTGAAGGTGCCCGACCTCGTCGATGCGATTGTGGACATCACCGAGACCGGCTCCTCGCTCCGCGCGAACAAGCTGCGCATCGTTGACACGCTCCTCACCACGAACACCAAGCTCATCGCGAACAAGGCCAGCTGGGCCAATCCCGAGAAGCGCAAAAAAATCGAAACCATCGCGCTCATGCTCACCGCCGCGCTCGAGGCCGGAAGCAAGGTCGGGCTCAAGCTCAACGCGCCAAAGGCAAAACTCGACGACCTTCTCAAATCGCTTCCCTCGCTCCGCAACCCCACGATCTCGCCGCTCTCATCGACCGAGTGGGTCGCGCTCGAAACAATCATCGACGAAAAAGTCGTGCGCGAAATCATTCCCCAGCTCAAGGCAATGGGCGCCGAGGGCATCATCGAATATCCGCTGAACAAGGTGGTGTATTAAAACCGGGACTGCCGGTTTTGACGGACTGTGCCGCATCCCTCCCGGTTCCGGGGGCGTGTCATTTTGCGCGGACTTCGCATGCGCCGGACGCGCCAACGGCGCGCCCTGTTTGGCGGACGAAAGCGCGAGGGCGCGCGAGGCGCCTCGTCCGGCGGCCTGGAGACCGCCGCTCCCCGGCCCGCGTGTGATTTCGTGACACCACTTTGAATTGCCCCCGCATGCGCTCGCCCTTGTTATTTTCAAAAGACAACCTATTGTTTCGCGCATGGATTTGTTAACCGTAGTCGTCATCTACTGCTTTGCCGTTGGAGGATTCTTCATGGGCTTGTGGTTGTTTTACGGACGGCGCGAGTATTCGCTTTTCGAGCAGGCGCGCCGCAAGACGACGTTTCTTTGCGCGCGGTGCAACAAATTGTATGCGGCGGCGGGAAGCCCGGAGACGTGCGTCTGCCCGCGTTGCGGCCACGAAAACGCGAGGCTGAAATTCTAGGGTTCAAACCGGTCTCATCATGCGATCCTTTTTATCCGACACCTCCGGGCAGCAAAAGATTTTGCGCGTGCTGAACGCGACGCTGGTTTTGTGCGCGCTGGGCGCGTGCGCGCTTTTTGTGCTGCTGATCGGCTGGCCGCTTTCCAGCCAGAAGGAGTGGATGCTGCATGTGCTCACGCGCATTGTGCTGGGTGTTTTTGTGCTGCAAGAAATCGTGCGGCTGCTGATCAACCCTCACAGGATGCAGCACCTTCGCGAGCGGAAGCTGGAGTCGGCGCTAGCCGTGCTTGTGCTGCTGGAGTCGCTTTTCAGCCATCACGTGGACGGGGTGATCAGCGGCTGGATTCCTGATGCGAAGCCGGGCACGATCGCGTTGTTCGTGCTGGCGTTTTCGCAACTCACACTGATCGGGCTCATTTGTTTGCGGGGGCTGAGGCGCATTCCGGCGATCGCGTCGAGAAACCTCACGCCGGGCGGCGCGCTCATCCTGAGCTTTGCGCTGATTATCACGGCGGGCATGTTGCTTTTGAAAATGCCGCGCGCGACGCTCGACGGGATTTCCTGGATTGACGCGCTCTTCACCTCGACGAGCGCGGTGTGCGTGACGGGGCTGACGGTGCTGGACACGTCGCAGGCGTTCACCCAGGAGGGGCAGCTCATAATTCTCGGGCTCGTGCAGGTGGGCGGGCTGGGGATCATGACGCTCACGTATTTTTTCGCGCATTTCCTGACCGGTGGCGTGTCGTTTCGGAACCGCATCGCGCTGCAGGATTTGTTGAGCGAGGAAAACCTGGGGCAGATCGGCATGGTGCTGGGCATCATTGTCGGCTTCACGTTTTCCTTCGAGCTGGCGGGCGCGGCGGCGATTTACTGGTCGGTGGACCACGTGCCCGGAGTGGGGACGGTGGACCGTTTGTTCTTCGCGGGATTTCACTCGGTCATGTCGTTTTGCAACGCGGGGTTCAGCACGGTTCCCGACGGGCTCGCGAACACCGTGTTGCGTGGCAACGTGGGCCTGATCACCGCGGTGATGCTGCTCGTGAGCGCGGGCGGCATCGGGTTTCCGGTGGTGAAAAATCTCTGGCAGGTGGCGGTGGCCGTGGCGCGCAGGGCGTTGCGTTTGCGCGTGGCGGCGCCGCCTCGGCTCACGATCAACAGCCGCGTGGTGCTGGTCGCGTCGCTGTGCCTGACCGTTGGCGGAGCGGTGTTTATTTTCTTCTCGGAGTATGTTTTTGCCGGGAGCGACACGGGCGGCTTTCCCTCGTGGCTGGCGGCTTTGTTTCACTCGGTCACGGCGCGGTCGGGCGGTTTTAACATCACCGACACAAGGCTGCACGCTCCCGCGACGATTGTGATTTTGCTGTTCCTGATGTTCATCGGCGGCAGCCCGGCGAGCACGGCGGGCGGCGTGAAAACCTCGACGCTGGCCGTGGCGGTGCTGGCGCTGCGCCGCGTGCTGCTCGGGCGCGCCGAGATCGAGGCGTTTGGCCGCCGCGTGAACGACGAGACCGCGAATCGCGCGCTCGCGGTCATGCTGCTGGCGGGGGCGTTTTTCACCCTGGTGCTCGTCGTGCTGTGCATGCTGCACCCCGAGCTTTCGACGATGGACATGGCGTTCGAATCCATAAGCGCGATCAGCACGACGGGGCTGACGCGGGGCGTCGCGCCGCTGCTTGGCGGCGCGGGGAAATGCGTGATGGTGCTGGCGATGTTCGTCGGGCGCATCGGCGTGCTGATGGTGCTGCTCGCGATCATGCCCCGGCGCCCGCAGGCGGGTTTTCGCCTGCCGGAAGGCCACATTGTGATCACTTGACCCTCAAACAATCCTCAACCCAACAAAATCCAACTTTATGAAATGCTGCATTATCGGACTTGGTGTTTTCGGAAAAAACCTGGCGCGCGACCTCGCGCAACTCGGCGCGGACGTGCTCACGATCGACCGGCGCGATGACAACATCGCGCAAATCAAGGACGAGGTCGGCGCGGCCGTGGTGATGGATTTCGACGATCCGACGCCGCTGGCGCATTTCCCGATCTCGGAAATGGACGCGGTGATCGTGGCGATCGGCGACGACTTCGAGCATTCGATGGCGCTGACGATGAAGTCGCAGGAGCTCGGCGCGAAACGCATCGTGTGCCGCGTGCTCTCGCCGATGCACGAGCGGCTTTTGCGTTTGCTCAAGGTTGACCGCCTCGTGGTGCCCGAGGAGGTCGCGGCGCGCGGGCTCGCGCATTCGCTGCTGATGCGCGGCGTGCTGGACGGCTTCGACATGGGCAACAACCATTCGATCATCGAGGCCACGGTGCCGGCAAAGCTGGTCGGCAAATCGCTCACGGAAAGCGCGGAGGATTTTAAGGTCGCCGGCGTGCGCATCGTGACGATCAAGCGCGTCGAAAAGGGGCTGCTCGATGGATTGCGAAAAATATCGGACCAGTCCGTCAAGCGCCGCACGCTTGGCGTTGTGACGATGTCCGAGATTTTTCAGGCCGATGATATTTTTGTGCTCTTCGGCCCCGAGAAGAACCTGCGTTCATTTCTGGAAACGTATTCGGGCGATTGAGCAGTGCGTGTTTGTGCCAGCCTTGCCGAACACGACATGCGCAAGGCTCGCGTTGCCGCGGGCTCGAAAACCCCAACGGGGTTTTATAATATAGAAGACATGGAAGCCCTTCAGGCTTCGTGTCGGCATGCCGTCCAAATGGGCTTTCGCGGCAATCGGAGGGTCATTGCGTCGTTGCGCCGCTGACGAAAAACACATCGCGGATGGTTTTGAGTATTTCGGGGTCGGTGGCGATGCTGACCGCGCCGTTCACCACAAACTGCACGCCCATGCACATGAGGAGCAGCCCCATGATTTGTGTCATGGCGCTGATGCCCGTGGGGCCGAGAACTCCGTTCATGCGAATGGCGAGCCGCAGAAAAAGATAACACGCGAGCGCGACCACGCAGATGCCGAGAATGATGGCGACGTAGTGGAGCCACGACGTCGCGAGCGACGCGAAACCGATGGTGACGCTGATGGAGCCCGGGCCGCCGAGAATCGGCATCGCGAGCGGCGAGAACGAAACGTCGTTTTTCGCGAGGGCCTCCTGGTGGGCTTTCCTGTTGCGTGTTCCTTCCGGGCGGTTCGGGGAGAGCATACGCATGCCGATGCCCGCGACGATGATGCCGCCCGCGATGCGGAGACCGGGAATCGAGATGCCGAAAAAGTTCATCACAAACGAACCGCACAACAGCGAGCCGCTCAAAATGAACACCACGTAAATGCAGGCCTTGCGGACTTGCTCGATGCGGCGCGCCTCGGAGTCGCCCGTGGTGATGGCGAGAAAAGTGGGCGCGGCGGCGAGCGGATTCATGATGGGCAGGATGCCGATGATCGTGCCCAGAAACAGCCCCCAGAGCTTGAAAATGCTTTCATGCATGGGCAACGGGTGTAGTCAGCCATTCCGCCCGCGTCGAGCGCGGACTGGCTGGGCGCGCTCAAAACGGCGGGGCGGGCGAACCGTCCCCGATGTGCCGCGAATGGCTTTTGTTTCAACCGAAGTTTTGTTCGCAAAAACAAGAAGCTCCGGGCGCCTCAAAGCGAATCCAAGTCGGCGATGATTTCGCGGGGTTTGGAGCCGTTTTCAGGGCCGACGATGCCGCGCTCCTCCATCATGTCCATCATGCGCGCGGCGCGGTTGTAGCCGATGCCGAGCTTGCGCTGGAGCGCGGAGGTCGAGGCGCGGCGCGTGTGCTTTACGACGCCGAGCGCCTCGTTGTAGAGCTCGTTGTCGTCCATGTCGGAATAGTCTTTTTTGCCGTTGTCGTCCTCGCCGTCGATCGGGGCGGATTCGATTTCGTCCTGCACGTCCTGCGCGTATTGCGGGGGGCCGTTGAAGCGTTTGAGGTAGTCGACGAAACCCTTCACTTCCTCGTCGGAGACGAAGGCGCCCTGCGCGCGCACGACGCGCGAGGTGCCGGGAGGCGTGAAGAGCATGTCTCCGCGACCGATCAGGGATTCCGCGCCCTTGCCGTCGAGGATGGTGCGCGAGTCGATTTGCGAGGCGACTTGGAACGCGATGCGCGAGGGAAGGTTGGCCTTGATGAGGCCGGTGATGACGTTCACCGAGGGGCGTTGCGTGGCGATGATGATGTGGATGCCCGCGGCGCGCGCGAGCTGCGCAAGGCGCGCGATGGAGGTTTCGACCTCGGCGGCGGCGACCATCATAAGGTCGGCGAGCTCGTCCATGATGACCACGATGTAGGGCAGGTGGTCGGGCACTTCGAGCTCGTCGAGCGGATCGACGCCCTCGAGCTTGGCCTGCTCCTCCTCGTTTGGAAGAAGGTCGTCTTTTTCGTCGATCGGGAACGCGGGGGCCTCGTGTTTTTTGCGGTTGTTGAAGCCGGTGATGTTGCGCACGCCCGTCTTGCCGAAAAGCTGGTAGCGCTGGGCCATTTCCTGGAGCAGCCACTTGAGCGCGGCGGGCGCGCGCTTGGGCGCGGTGACGACCGGGATGAACATGTGGGGCAGGGCGTTGAAGACCTGGAGCTCGACGACCTTGGGGTCGACCATGATGAGGCGGACGTCCTTGGGGCTCTTGCGAAACACAATCGAGGCGATGATGGAGTTGACGCACACGGATTTGCCCGAGCCGGTCGCGCCGGCGATGAGGAGGTGGGGCATGCGCGTGAGGTCGGAAATGAGCGGGCGGCCGGAGACGTCCTTGCCGAGCGCGATGGGAATCTCGGCCTTGCTGTTCGCCCAGTCCTCGGATTCGAGGATGTCCCTCATGCCGACGGGCATGGGGATTTTGTTCGGCATTTCGATGCCGACCGCGGCCTTGCCGGGAATCGGGGCGAGAATGCGCACGGATTGCGCCTTCATGTGCAGCGCGATGTTTTTGTCGAGGTTGGCGATTTTCTCGACGCGCACGCCCGCGGCGGGAACCACCTCGTAGCAGGTGATGACGGGGCCGACGTGAATCTCGCCCGGCGAGACGGTGATGCCGTATTCGCCAATGATGCGCACGAGGTCGGCCATGTTGTTGGCGTATTCCTCGTCGGTGTCCGTGTCCGAGCTTTTCGGGTATTCCTTGAGGAGCGCGAGCGGGGGAAATTGGTAATTGTCCTCCGTGGCGGGAACGGCGGCGTTTTTGGCTTTTTTGGTTTCCTCGGGTTTGACGATGGAGAGCGCTCCGGGCTTGGTGGCGGCGGAATCCGTGCCGCGAAAAATTTTCGGCGACAATTTGGGTTGTTCGGGATCGTCAACAGGCGGCGGATCGTCGTCCGCGTGGCCGCCCGCGTCGGTCGCGGTGGGTTGGGGCGGGGCGTCCGTGTCGTCATCGCCCGCCTTGCCGTTTGCCGCGCCGTCTTTTGTTTTTCCCTCCAGATCAAAGGGCGTGTGCGTGACCGCCGGGTCGTAGCCGCCCTTGGCGCGGGCCTTCGCGCGGGCGCGATCCTCGGCGGCGATGCGGCGGATTTCGGCGCGCTCTGCGCGGATTTGCGCGCGGCGGGCGCGCCACGCTGCAAACATGGCGGCGACTTTTTCGAGCTCGGCGAAAATATCCTTCGTGAAAATGAGCATGAGCCCGATTGCGTAGAGCAGCACGAGCACGACCCCGGCGCCGGCGGGGCCGATGGCTTCCGAAAGGAAATCGCCGTAGAGCGCCTTGCCGAGCATGCCGCCGGGGCCGGACGGGAAATAGTCGGTGGGGTTGCTTTTGCCGAAGAGCTCGCCGAAAAGCGTGGCGAGGCTTGAAAATGTGACGACGCACAGGACCATCGCCAGCGCGCGGGTGAGCGCGAGGATGCGGGCGTTGCGAATGGAGGTGAAGGCCATCCAGAAGAAAAACAGCGGCAGGTAAAAAGTGCTCAGGCCGAGAAACGTGAGCGTCCAATACGAGCCCTCCGCGCCGAGCATGCCGACGAGGTTGTGCTCGCGCACCGGATCGTTGATCTGGAGGCTCTGGTGCGGCGCGTAATCGAGGAGCGCGATGGAGGCCAGCACGCCGGCGACAATGCACACGACAAAGACAACCCAATGGCGCGGATGGCGCGCGGTGCCGAGCTGCTCGGCTTGGGCGGCGGATTGTTTTTTATTTGTGTTTGAACTCGCTGAACTGGCCATGTGTTTTATCGGACCTGCTTGGACGATCTGACTGCGCAGGGGAAGTGCATTTCCTGATGCAACGCCAGAGCGGTCAAATCCAATATTTCACCACCGAAACAAAAACACACGGCAAAATTATCAACATGACCCAATTCCTTCGTTTTCAACCCCTGTATCAGGACCGTGTTTGGGGCGGTCGCGTTCTCGAAACCTCCCTCGGGCGCAAGCTGCCCGCGACCGGCAAGCCCGTCGGCGAGAGCTGGGAAATTGTGGACCGGCCCGAGGCGCAATCCGTCGTGCAAGGCGGCAAATACGACGGGCTCGCGATTCGCGCGCTGATCGAGCGGCACGCCGCCGACATCATGGGGCCGAAATGGGATGCCTCGCGCGCATTTCCGATTTTGGTGAAGTGGCTGGACTGCCGCGAGCGACTGAGCCTGCAGGTGCACCCGCCCGCGTCGGTCGCGCCGGAATTGAAGGGCGAGCCGAAAACGGAAAACTGGTATATCGCCGATTGCGCGGAGGGCGCGAACCTGATCGTGGGGCTGCGCCGCGGCGTGACACGCGAGGAGTTTGAGCAGGCGGTCAAAAACCTGACGCTCGAAAACTGCGTGCACCGTTTCCCCGTGTCGAAGGGCGACTCGATCCTCGTGCACAGCGGGCAGATTCACGCCATCGACGGCGGCAACCTGATCCTCGAAATCCAGCAAAACTCGGACACCACCTATCGCGTTTACGACTGGGGCCGCGTGGGGCTCGACGGAAAACCGCGCCAGATGCACGTCGACGAATCGCTCAAATCGATCAAATGGGACGACTTCGAGCCGGAGCCCGTGCGCGGCGAGCGCAAGAGCGCCGTCATCGCCGATGCGAACGAATTCCGCATCCGCCGCGTGCCGCTGGCAAAAGGCGAGAAACTGCGCGTCGCCGCGGGCGAGCAGGCGCGGATTCTGAGCGTCGTGGACGGCGCCGTGCGCGAAACACTCTCATCGTCCGCGGACGACACTGGCGCCACGCTCACACGCGGCGAAAACGTGGTGCTGCCCTACGCGGGCGGTTTCGCCTTCGAGGCGACGGAGGACAGCCTGCTGCTGCTGACGGAAAACTTCGGATAAAATATCCCCGCGAGAACCGACCAAGTTTGCGATTAGGTCGACGGCAGCTTTTTCAGTTTTATCAAGAGACGGCGTCGTTTGTTTTGGAGTGCGGTGGCAGAGGGCGAAGCCCGGCGACACCGCTTTTGCGCGCAGTGAAAATCCGTGAATCGCTCAAAGCGGTGTCGCCGCTTCGCTTTGCCACCGCGGTAGTGTCCGTCAAGTTTCGCACATTTTAAAAAGCATATAGTCGGCGGAGGAAGGTTACGTGTTGTTTTGTTGTTGGTTCTTTCGTGAGGGTTG
>NZ_JAQFIT010000026.1:0-18749 GCF_029504805.1 Ereboglobus sp. PH5-5
CATAAAACCCGCCCGCCCAAAAAAAGGCCGCCCCATAACGAGGCGGCCTTTTTATCTGCCCGCACTTTGGCTCAGAAGGAGCGGTAGGTTTTGTTGCGGCTCAGCCTGAGTTTTCGCCCTGCCCAAAGGCATTTTCCCGCGACCATTTAACCTAAAAACAGCTCCAGTGGCAGTCCGCCAACCGCCCCGGAGCCTAAAGGGTAAATCTCTTTCGTAAATGGTTTTATACTTTAACGGGTAAGGCGCGCACAGCACTTTCTGTTTCCGCGTAATTTTTAAAGATAAACGCTTGCAAGTTGTATTTTTGTTCTTACTTTCCGCCCCCTTTAGCATTTCTACTGCGACATATCTGTAAAACTAAACATATCATTATTTCACGTCTTATTATTGGAGGAAGTTTTTGGTCTTTTGAGGTGACGATATTTCATGAATCACTCAAATTGTTTAGTTCGCAAATGGCATAATTTAAGTTATAATAACAAGTTAGAGCAAATTAACAACCAATGAAATACTCAGCCAGCCAGTGCCACCGCCATATCAAATTTCACGCCTTGGGTGTTGGGAGATCGATTTTATGCATGCTCTTGGGAGCGGGCTTTTGCGTTTTTGCCGAAGCCCAGCCGCTTGATATCATTGGCAGCGGCTCCACGGTTGCGATCAATGGCAATGTTGCGGGGAATGCCGGCCAAAAGGATGCGGTGAAAGTCACGGGAAGCGACAATACTGTCACGGTTGGAAATTCCGGGACGGTCACGGGGAGGTTTGTCGGTTGGGATGCTGGCACGGGAGGCAATGGCTTTGCGATTGTGGGAGATGATAACACGTTGGACAATAGTGGGTTGATCGTAGGCGGATCATCGAAGGGGAGCGCGGGCACTGTTGCCGGAGGGCATGGGGTTTCGATGGTGGGCGACGGCAGCCACTTGATCAATAGTGGATCAATTGGCGGCGGGGAGGCTGCGGGCACTTCGCCACGACAAAGCACTGGAGGCCACGGCGTTTATTTTATTGGAAATGACGTTGTCATAACGAATTCCACGGCATCAAGCATCACCGGCGGCTTGGCCAAATGGGGCGCGGCGGAAAGCGGCGACGGCATTCGGGTGGAAGGGGCTTCTGATAACGACAGTGTGACCATTACCAACGGCCCCAATGCCTTGATCCAGGGAGGCACGGCATATCAGGTTAGTGGCAGTATGAACGGACGGACTGGAAATGGTATTTATATCAGCCAGGGCGGCACTGTCATCATTGACAATGACACAGGCGCCTTAATCCGGGCCGGAAATGTTTTTCAGGGCACAGAGGCCATCGCCATCACCGGCGGGGCTGGCATATACCTGACAGCGGACAAAGCCACCATCACCAACAGGGCGGGCGCCCTTGTTCAGGCAAACCAAGCGATAATCACGGCGACAAACGCATATGGCGGACGCGGCATGCGCATAGAGAGCAACGACACGACGGTGATTAATTCCGGCAGCATTCTCGGAGGCTCCGCCAAGGGAGTTATAGATTCCGCGGGAGGAGACGGTTTGTATATATTGGGCGACAACGCGGCGCTGAACAACACCGGCGTGATCGTCGGAGGCTCGTCCTCGGCATCCGCCGCCACGGGAACCAGCGCGGGGGGAAGCGGCGTGATTATCGACGGGGACTCCTTTGGGGACGCGACCAATGCCGGGGAAATCCGCGGGGGAAACAGCAAAAGTGCCGGCACCTCGGGCGCGAGTCTGGCGGGACACGGTCTGGCGGTAACCGCGACCAATCAGTCTGTCATATCGGGAAGCGTCAGGAACAGCGGGACGATATCCGGAGGAAACAGCCAGTTGGGACTTAACGGAAGCGGCGGCCACGGTGTTTACATCCAGGGGAATATTGCGGGTTTTGAAAATGGTGGCGGCGGCCGGATTTCCGGCGGATCATCCCTTTATGCGGGGGCGAATCAATCTCAAACCGGGGGAAGCGGCGTTATCATTGACGGCGGTTCATTCGGCGATGCAATCAATGCCGGAATGATCATCGGTGGCGCGAGCAGCAGCGGAACGGGCGCGGGCCGGGCCGGGCATGGCATTATTATAACCGCCACCAACCAGATGTCCGGCCCCGGAAGCATCAAAAACTCCGGCACTGTCACCGCGGGCTCCAATGCGGGCGGCTATGTCGGCACCGGAGGTCATGGCATTTCTGTTGAGGGCGATATCACAGTTTTGGAAAACCTAAGCGGCGGTGTGATCACCGGCGGTTCGTCCTCGTCCGTCTCGGGCACGGTCCAATCGCAAACCGGCGGGAGCGGCGTGACGATTGCCAGCGGTTCGTATCAAGCCGTCATCAACGATGGACTGATTAGAGGCGGCGATGGCCATGGGACCCGGGGGGCAAATCAGGGCGGCCACGGCTTGGCGATCACGGCAAGCAACCAGTTGGTTCGCACGGGAAGCATTAAAAACTCCGGAACCATAATGGGCGGATCGCAATATAGTGGGCTCAATGGCGCGGGCGGTCACGGCGTCATTGTCGAGGGGAACATTTCCATTTTCGAAAACGCCCTCGGCGGGCGAATCACCGCGGGCGCGTCCACCGCCTCGGGGACCGGCACCGGCGGAAGCGGCGTGACGATTACCACGGATTCATTCGACGCAATTTCCAACGCCGGATACATCGCTGGCGGAAGCGGAATCAACAACGGCTCGGGAGTCGGCGAGGGCGGCCACGGCATTGCGGTGACCGCGACCAGCCAGTCGGTTGTTTCCGGAACCGTAAGGAACTCGGGCACGATTATTGCGGGCAACAACTCGGGCGGAACGCTCGGCGTCGGGGGCCACGGTGTGTTGCTCGAAGGGAACATTGAATATTTTGAAAACGCGACCGGCGCGCAAATCACCGCGGGCGCGGCCAGCGCCTCGGGCACCAGCACGGGCGGGAGCGGTGTGATTATTGACGGTGGTTCGCATGGGGAAATAATAAACGCCGGTGCGATTACCGGCGGTGCCGCCAGCAACGGAACGAACAGGCAGGCCGGACACGGTATTACTATAACGGCGACGAGCCAGGCGATCGGCGTCGGCCTCGTGAAAAATTCGGGCACCATCACCGCAGGGAGCAGCAGTTTTGGAGGTGTTACCGCGACCGGCGGCCACGGCGTTTATATAGACGGAAATCTCGCGAGCTTCGAAAACGCACTCGGCGGGCGAATCACCGCGGGCGCGTCCACCGCCTCGGGAACCGGCACCGGCGGAAGCGGCGTGACGATTACCACGGATTCATTCGACGCAATTTCCAACGCCGGATACATCGCTGGCGGAAGCGGAATCAACAACGGCTCGGGAGTCGGCGAGGGCGGCCACGGCATTGCGGTGACCGCGACCAGCCAGTCGGTTGTTTCCGGAACCGTAAGGAACTCGGGCACGATTATTGCGGGCAACAACTCGGGCGGAACGCTCGGCGTCGGGGGCCACGGTGTGTTGGTCGAAGGGAACATTGAATATTTTGAAAACGCACTCGGCGCGCAAATCACCGCGGGCGCGGCCAGCGCCTCGGGAACCGCCATCGGCGGAAGCGGTGTGATGATTGCCGGGGACTCCATCGGAGAGGCGATCAATGCCGGAACAATCGCCGGCGGAGCCGCCGTCATCGGGACGAGCGGAAGCGGCGGCCATGGCGTTCATGTTCAAGGCAACCTTGCGAAATTTGAAAACAAGGGCGCGGGCCGAATTTCCGGCGGCTCAGCCGCTGCCAGCGGAACCAGCACTGGCGGGAGCGCTGTGGTGATTGCCAGGGATTCTTTTGGCGAGACGATCAATGCCGGGGAGCTTGTTGGCGGAAATGGTAGTGGCGGGGCGATTAGGACCGGCGGACATGGATTGTGGTTAACCGCGACCAACCAAACAGCCGTTTCCGGAACAGTGAAAAACTCCGGCACGATCACCGCCGGAAATAATACAGGCGGAGTTGTCGGCACCGGAGGCCATGGTGTTTATATACAAGGCGACCTTGCGAGTTTCGAAAACACCGGCTCGGGGCGGATCACAGGCGGTTCATCCTCCGCCACGGGAACAGCCGCGGGCGGGAGCGGCGTGATGATTGCCGGCGATTCCTTTGGATCGGTCGTTAATAAAGGTAATATAACCGGCGGTAATAGTTCGGGGCTTGGCCGGACTGGCCACGGCCTGGCGATAATAATGGATGACCAGATTGCCGGCACGGGAAGCATAACTAATTCCGGGACAATCACGGGCGGAACCCACAGTGGCGCAATCAGCGGAACCGCCGGTCACGGTGTTTATGCGCAGGGAGATTATATAAGTTTGGTAAACGAAAATAATGGTCAAATTGCGGGCGGCTTTTCCGGGGCAACGGGCGGGGCCGCCGGGTCCGGCGTTTTTATAGAGGGCGATGAAAATAAATTGATTAACGGAGGCGCGATTCTCGGTGGTTATGCGGAACATGGCGTGACGAGCCTTGGCGGCCATGGTGTTCATCTCCGGGGCGACGGGATTGTTGTGAGCAATACGACAAACGGCGACATTTCGGGGGGCAATGCGAGGTGGCATTCCGGCACCGGAGGGCACGGTGTCCTCATCGAGGGCAGCGGCGCTGTTTTATACAATTATGAAGGACGTATTTCGGGAGGGGGCATCAGCAGTGCGAGATCCCCCACTTTGGGCGGTGATGGAGTCCTCATCGAGGGCGATGATGCAATTATCACCAATGAACGGGGTGTCATTGCCGGCGGCGACATGTCGGCGGTTGGCGCCGATCCCAAGGCGGGACATGGTCTGCATATACTGGGCAATGCCACGTCAGTGACTAATTCGGGAAGTCTTTTTGGCGGAAGTGTGTCTGCCGCTCCGATCGGAGAAAGTGGCCACGCCTTGTATGTGGAAGGCAGGCTGGCGAATTTGACCAATGCAGGATTGATCGCAGGCGGATCGACATCGAGCGCCAGCGCTGTTCGGGGTGGAGATGCGTTGCGCATGGAGGATGATTCCCCGGACGCCAATGATAAGACGATAGCCAACACAGGAACCATTCTCGGGGGGTATTCGATTGCGCAGGCTGAGTCAAAGAGCGGGAATGGAATATATTTGAAAGGCTCTCATTATATAATTATTAATGATGCTGATGGAGTCATCGCGGGCGGGACTGCTTCGCTGTCTGACGGGAATGATGCCGGTCATGGCATTTATATATTGGCAAACAGTTCCGCCATTCACATCCGGAACGCCGGCAACGCCCAAATACTGGGCGGCGGCGGAAGAAGCGGCCTCTTGTATAGCAAGGGCGGCAACGCCATTAATATGGAAATCGATGGCGCGATTATTGAAAACGCCAATGACGCACGGATTGTTGGCGGCATGGCCGCGGGCAATAATCCAAACACGGAGAATTGGGGCGGCCACGGCATCCATATTAACGGAGACGACTCGGTTGTGACCAACAAGGACAACGCCGTTGTAATGGGCGGCTCCGCTGAATCGGGCATCGTGGGCTCAATTAAAAATCAGGGCGGTGATGGCCTTCAAATCAACGGTGACAACGCCACCGTGAGCAATTCCGGTCGCATACTTGGCGGCAAAGCCACGGGAGGCAGCGTGAATATCGATGGCTACGGCATCAATATTAATGCCAGCGCCGGCACCGCCAATATCACGAACACCGGCGAAATTTCCGGCGGCACGGGCATCCTTGTGTCAAACGCCACAAGCGGCACAATATACAACACCGGCACGATCACGGCGTCCGGCTCGGCCAATCGCGCGATCGAACTGGCCTCCGCAAACATCATCTCCAAGTTCGACACCGGCAGCGTGCTCAACGGCGATGTATATAGCAGCGGCACCGGCAACAAACTCGTATTCCAAGGCACCGTGACCGAGGACAGCTACTTCCGCTCCGACTCGTCCGCAAACAACTTCACCAGCCTCACCGTGCAAACCGACGGCACGAACAACACGCACTGGACGCTCACCGGCAGCACCACGCAACTCGACGGCGTGAACGCCATCGCGATCAACGACGGCGCCAACGACACGACCTCCACGCTGACGATCACGCCCGCCGACGATGCCGATTACAACTTCGCCCACGCCCTGACCGGCAACGGCACATTGGAAATCGCCCTCCAGGAAAGCGCCAACATCATCAGCTTCGGCACCATCACCGGCAACGCCTTCACCGGCACCGTCGCGCTCGGCACCGGCCGGTTCGTCCTCGGCGGCACCGCCAACTCGCAAGGCGCGACCAACCTCGCCACGCTCGAAAACGCCACGCTGCGCATCGACGCGGGCAACCGCACCGAAGTCGAGGGCGCCGGCGCCATCGCCGGACTTTCGTTCAACAGTGGCACGCTCGCCGTGCGCACCTCCAACACCACCGGCGTCAACCACGTCGAGGACTTGCTCACCGTGTCCGGCACGCTCGACACCACGGGCGGCGGCACCGTGGAAGTCGCCCTCTCCGGCACCGCCTTCGGCACCATCCCCGCCACGCCCCCGGGCGCGCCCGCGCTCCTCGACCAGGACGACTACGTTGACAGCGGCACGGCTGGCATGGTGCAAGGCCCGCTCGTCGCCGTGGACGTTGACAACAGCGGCACGGTCACCGGCATCGGCACGCAACTCACCATCGACTTCATTCCGTCCTCAAGCAGCACCGGCACCATCCCCGGCTCGGTCAGCTCGACCAGCGCCTACGTGCAATCCGGCACGCACGTCGCCGACCTCGTCTACGACTACTACGGCGCGGTCACCGGCAGCGGCATCTACCTCAACTACGGCCTCGCGGAAATCGACGCGCTCGACGGCCAAACCGTGGTCGTCTCCAACGACGGCGCGGCCAACGACACCCTCGGCGCGATCCTCTCCGGCGACGGCGGCTACACCTTCACCGCCACGGGCAACAGCAGCATCCGCGTCGGCAACGTGAACAGCAGCTACACCGGCACGACCACGATCACCTCCGGCACCGTCATCACGATCACCAACGGAGCCTTCGGCAACACCGACTGCCTCGTCATCAACAACGCCGGCGCGCTCGACCTCAACGGCCGCGCGCAAACCATCGCCAACGGCGGCCAAATCGACGGCATCCTCCACGGCAGCGGCAGCCTCGGCTTCGGCGGACTCGTCACAATCACGAGCACCAACACCACCTTCACAGCCGACGTCGGCGTCACCGGCACGGCGGTGCTTCACAACACCGGCGCCCTCGGCGATTCCGGCACCCTCTTCAACGACGGCCTCGCACAGTTCACCGCCGCCACCGGCACCTTCTCCAAAACGCTCGCCGGCGCCGGAAACACCGAACTCGCCAACAACAGCACCGTGTCCGTCTCGGGCTCAAACACCGCCTACAGCGGCACCTTCATCATCAACACCGGCAACCGCCTGGTCGCCGAAACAGACGCAAACCTCGGCGCGGCGAACATCACCGGCTCCGGCGTCTTCGAAAAACAAAACGCCGCCACCACGATCACGATCGCCCACGCCAACAACGGCTTCACCGGCACCGCCGCGGTCACCGCCGGCCGCCTCGCCGCCACCACAATCGACGCCCTCGGCACCGCCGAAATCGCCGTCGAAGCCGGCGCGATATTTGAGCACCTCAATGTCACCGGCACGCTGCAAAACAAACTCACCGGCGCGGGCACGCACCACGTGACCAACAGCACCCTCACGATTGCCGACGCCGCGAAATACAAAATCGCGAACACAACCCTCAACCAACCCTCCACGTTGTGGCTCGCCACCAACGGCGTCACCATCGGCACGCTGAACGCAAACAGCGGCACGCTCGCCTTCGCCAACCCCGTTGACACGGGCACGATCAGGGCGCTCGGCAGCGGCACCGCGAACATCGTCATGAACGCCTACCTCGCCCAGGCGACCATTGGCGTCAACCCCGCCGGCACCGTGGCAAACCACCTGACAATCGACGATGCCGGCAACGCGACCCACTCCGTTTACATCAACGCCCTGAGCGAACCGCCCCTCGCGCTCAACATGGCCATCGAACTGATCACCACCGGCACGGGCGCCGCCACCTTCCTCATGGCAAACGAAGGCGGCAAACTCGAATACGACCTCACCACCATCGAACTGGTCAAGGGCGACGGCTCGCGCTACACGCCCGACACAAACATCTGGTATCTCTCGGACCGCAACCTCAGCCACGCCGCCGACGCGATCATCAACACCGCCTCGACCCTCTCGCTCGACTGGGCCGCCGCCATGGACTCCCTCCACCTGCGCCTCGGCGACATCCGCGCCGAGTGGCGCGAGCAACCGGCCCGTGACTCCGGCAACATCTGGGTGCGTTCCCGCGGCTACCGCATCAACGCCGCGAACGAACTCTCCGGCATGTCCTTCCGCCAATACGGCTGGGGCGTGACCGGCGGCGCGGACAAATCCTTCGCCGCCGAAAACGGCGTGAACCTCCTCGGCGGCTTCATCGACATGGGCGGAGTTGACCGCAAGTTCGACAACGACGGCACCGGCCGCACCCGCAGCGTGGGAGTCGGCGCCTACATTACCCTGCTCAGGCAAAACGGCTGGTTCCTCGACGGCATCGCCCGCTTCGACCGTTACGACAATGATTTTGACGCGAAAGCGGCGAACGGCCGCGTGACCCGCGGCGAATACACGGCCAAGGGCCAAAGCCTCTCGCTCGAAGCCGGCCGCCGCCTGCAACGCACCGACGGCTGGTGGCTGGAGCCCGGCGTGCAAGTCGCGGTGCTCTGGCTCAACGGTGCAAATTACATGACGCAGGCCACGTCCGAGCAGCGCGCGCTCAAGGTGAAAGTCGGCGATTCCGACACCTGGCAATACCGCGCGCTTGTGCGCTTCGGAAAACAAATCCCCAACAGCCGCTGGACGCCCTACGGCAAGTTCGCCGCCGTCGCGGTGGATTCCAACGGTGGCAGGATCAAAGTGCACGGCAAGACCTTCAACGCCGACTACGACGGCAAACGCATCGAAATGGGCTTTGGCACGAGCTACCGTCTCGACGACCTGAGCCAGCTCCACCTCGACTACGAGTATGCCAAGGCCCAAGCCTACGACCGCCCCTGGTCCATCAACCTCGGCTACCGCAGACTCTGGTAAAAAGCCGCTTCATAAACCACCCGCCCAAAAAAGGCCGCCTCGTTTTGAGGCGGCCTTTTTATCCGCCCTCACATTGGCTCGGCACGCGATCGCCGTGACGGCTCACAGTAAAAGCATCCGCGTGCCACACTTAGGCATGATTAACGTTGAGTGTATTGCAAAAAAATGGCCATTATTTGTAACAATTTTATTAATAAGTGACATTTTTTGCGTAATTCGCTCAGCCGCAAGGTGGGGCATGATTGTTCACACTCACTTCCAAAAGGATGATTAAAAACCTCCAATTACAGTCTTTTCGTTTTATTCACCAGTTCGCGCTTTTACTGGCAGTTGTTGTGAGCATGTGTGCGGCTAAACCATTTTTGGATGCGCAATCCTCGTGGCAAACTACCGGCAATGGCCCGTGGGCCACTGCGGCCAATTGGAGCAACGGCGTGCCAAACGCCGTCGACGCGACCGCCATCATCAGCAACGACCTCTCGTCGGGCAATCATACCATCTCCATTGCCAACCCCGGCGTCACCGTTGGCGCGCTCAGCATCGAGGGCAATGATTCCGCGGCTTCCACGATAACGATTCAGACCTCGACGCTTAGCTTTGCGGCGACGGGAGGGCAAAACGCCGTCCTTAATTACCAAGGCAGCAATTACGTCACCATCAGCAGCGTGGTTAATTTGCTCAGCGACCTCTCCATTCAGGCGGGCACCGATCCGCTCTTGCCTGCCTTTGCGAGCAGGCTGACGATTTCCGGGCGCATCGACGGCAACGGCCACGCCATCAACGTCAACGCCGGGCACGCGCCCGCCATCACCACCATTAGCGGCGCGATCACCGGCGCCGGCACGCAGCTCATCAAGACCGGCGGCGGCGCGCTGGTGCTTTCCAATTCGAACAATACCTTTTCCGGTGGCTTGGATGTTTTTGTCGGCTCTGTGACAACGACGATCGGCAACCGTGCCAATGCGGGCACCGTGCTTGGCGCGGGTGTTGCCGCGACCGGGTCCAACTATCTCGGCATCGGTGACATCAAGGTGGCCAACAGCGACGCGTTGCTGACGATCAATTCCGCGGCGGGTAATTACGCCGGCCAGCACGTCACGCTTGGCGGGGGCTTGATCCTGCTCGAAAACGGCGGCGACTTGCGCATTTCGGAAAACGACGCCCGCACAACTTTTCGCTTTAATTTCAACTCCGGCACGATCAGCGGCGGCACAAACCCGAATCGCGGCACGCTCACACTCGCGGGCGCGGATTTTGTTTACAACGCCGACGGTTCGGGCGGCACGCTTTTTGAAAACGCGCCCACGCTGGTTTTCGACACGTCGCGAAACACCACCGCGATGAACGTGAAGATGAACAACACCGCCATGCTGGGCGCTTTCGGTGTGGTGCGCAAAACCGGCACCAATGCGCTCACTTTTACAGCGGGTGACACGGGCGCGTTTCGAGCGGACGATTTCGTGATCGAATCCGGCCTCGGCGCCATCACGCTCAACCAGACTGCGCTCGATCTGGCAAACGGGCTCACGTTTTCCGGCACCAATGCCAGCTTCACAAACATGCTGGCACTGCCAACCGGCTCGGTGAGTTTTGGGCGCGCCGATCAACTGAGCAATTCCTCCGCGCTGAATATCGGGCAAAATGTCATTACGAACCTGCTTCTCAACGGCTACGACCAGACCTTTTCGTCCATCAACCTCGCCACGGACGCGCGTCTGGGCATCTGGATGAGCGCGGGCACGCCCTCGACCCTGACAATCGGCGGACTCACCTCCTCCGTCGCGACTCCAACCGCCGGTCCTCTTGGCGCGAACTATCTCTCCATCTATAACTGGAAGGGCAACCCGGGCACGCATTTGCTGGATGGCAGCGTTGTTTCCAACGGCAACATAGTCAAAGACACCGGTGGCGTGGATTTGGGCAAGGTCTGGTTTCGCGGCTATGCGCCAGGCGCGGTGCTCGACCCCTCGGGCAATTTGGTGCCGGTGGATTTTTTGCGCACGACCGTCAACACGAACGTGATGGTCGGAAACAACTGGTTCACGCTGTCCAACTGGAGTGTCGATGTGCCGGACACTTCCCCGGGGGCGGTGGTCGAAATCACGGGAGCCTTTGGCGGCGGCAAAAATCTTTCACTGCAAAACCGCACCGTGACGATCGGCCATTTGATCGCAAACCGGACGATCAATGTGTCGAACCAAAGCACCATCAACACGGGCGTGATTGTGTTCGACAGTGGCGTCGCCGGCACGGCTTCCACCATTTCCGGCACGGGTGGAATCACATTGAGCGCGGCTGTGCGGCTGGATAATGACCTGCTCGTCAACGCTACGGGCGGAGGCACGATCAATTATGATTTTACGAATATAGGAACATATATACAAAACGCGCTTTCCGGTTCCGGTAATATTGAAGTCAGGGGCTCCGGACTGATCATTAACAGTCAGGCGGCGAAGCCGGATTACTCCGGCAATATAGATGTTTACAGCAAGCTGGGGGTTTGGTCGGACACGGCGGGAAGCACTTCCCTGGGACTGGGCACGGGCGCCATCACGATGCATCAAGGCTCGTGGATCGGCAACTGGGTCAGCACGCGCAAGCCATCCATTATATACAACAAATTTGTCATCAATGGCGGGTTTACGATGCATTACGCATTTGTGAACTATGCGGGCGATGTGGAATTAACCGAGGATCGCGCGATCAACGTGAGTGCGAGCCAGGGTTACGGCAGCTCGTATGGCGAGATGAGCGGCTTCGGAGCCGGCGCCAACCTGACGGGCGTTGGCGGACTGGGCTGGAATGGAAGCGGCATGCTCAAAAGCGGCTCCAACACCTTTTCCGGCGGCCTGAAAAAAACAGGCGCCGCCGCCACCACGCTTTATGCGGATTTGCACAGCGACCTCGTCACAGGCGCGCTGGCTCCGGGCAATAACTACCTCGGCAGCGGCGACATCACCATCACCGGCGGCATTGTGCGGGTGAACACTTTCGGTCATGATGTTTCGATGCTGGGCAATGTTTCCATCGGCGCCGCTGCATCGCTCGTCATCAACAACCCCGCCGGTTATGCGGCTGGCGATGTGAACATTTCGGGCAACCTTGTGTTGGGGGCAAACAGCGTCCTGCAATTTATCAATCAATCGGCCGTCATTGCCGATACCGCGACATGGACCAACACCGGCCTTTCCCGCATTGTCTTTGCGGGTGATCTCGCGATTAACACGCCTTTCGGCGGGACTTATTCCACCGACCTGCGCGCCAGCGCAAGCGTGGGCGGGGAGCAGCATCTCACCTCCACGCTCGCCGGGGGCATTTCCAATGTCGGCACCCTGTATAAGGAGGCCGCCTATGGCGGCAACACATGGCTGGACACGGAGATCCATCTCAACGCGGTCAACATCGCCGCGGGCAGCCTCATAATAAACGGTGACAATCTGATCCGTTCGCGCACGGGCGTCGCGCCGGCCACCACGCTCACAATGAGCGGCGGGCTGGTCCAGGTCTCCGGAGGCTCCGCGGGCGCGCCAAACACCAACACCTTCACCACGCTCACCATCTCCGGCAACGCCGGCCTTTTTTTGGATGAACACTCGGCGCTCTATTTCACCGGAGTCAGCAACAACACATGGGGAAATACCAACGCGTGGCATGTCCTCAACCTTGCCAACTCCACCGGCGAATGGACGACCGCCGCCGACAATCTGCTCAGCGACACTTACGTTTACTTTAGCAACACAACCCAGCTCACGGCCACCAGGCTCGGCCTCATTTCCTTCACCGGCTTCGGCACCGGAGCCAAGCTCGTGCAGACAAATATCAGCGGCACCAATTATTGGTTCCTCGCTCCCACGGGCGAAAAAACACTCGAGTGGGCCGGGGCGCGCACCACGGGTGTCGATACCGACCGCCTCTGGAGCTCCGCCGCAAACTGGATTGGCGTGACGGGCGGCGATGGCTCCGTCACCGGCGCGGGCCTCTCCGTTGCCATTCGCAATGTCGACGGGCTTCTCGACGGCAACCGCATCATTGTCGATCAGGATGTCACGGTCGGAAAACTCTACATCGAAAGCAGCGGCGGCCAGGTCTTCACGCTTTCCTCCACCAACGATCACACGCTCACGTTCGACAGCGGGGTCGGCGGCTCCAATGCCATGCTTGTCAACAACAGCGCGCACAGCGGCACCATCACCGCCAATCTGGCGCTCGCCGGCACGCTCGAAATCGCGAACCACTCTCCGACGGCCAATCCCCTTGTCATAAGCTCGCATATCACCGGCTCCGGAGGGATCGTCTATGATGCCACCGGATTTCTGATCATGGGGGACGCTGCGCCGAGCTCCAGTGACTTTACGGGAGGCTTCAAAATAGTTGGCAGCACGGCGACCTCGGCCAACGCCGCGGGCAGCCGCATTATCCGCCTGCTTTCCGACGGGAGCGTGTTCGGCTCGGGCTCCTACAACGGCGTGGATGCCAAGAGCAGCACGCAAGCGCTCACCATCGGCGCGGGCGTCGCGGGCAGGTGGTATACACTGCAAACAGGCAGCACGGGAAGCAGCAGAACCATCGACGGTTCGGTCCGCTTCGCGGGCGATCTGTTTTACTCCGCGGCATCCGGCGCGGGCACCCTGACCTTCGAAAGCGCTGCCCCCAGTTACGTGACCACGGGAACCTGGCGCTTGCATGGAAACAACGGCTGGACTCTCAGCACCCTGAATCTGAAAACCGACCTGCAGGGCGATGGCGGGTTCATCTTCGGCACATACACGCAAATAAATTTTTACGGCGACAACACCTTTTCCGGGGGCGTGGTCATGGGAGTCGCCTCCGACAACCGCAACACGCGCCTGGGCATCGGCTCGGATACCGCCCTGGGCGTTGGAAAACTCACACTGGCCTCAAACACCGCGGAGAACAACTGGATCTACGCGCTGGGTGGCGCGCGTAGCATAACCAATGAAATTGCCGTCACCGGAAGCGGCTTGTATCAATTCGCAAGCAACAACCTGACATTTGCCCGCGTCGGAAGCAGCACGCTGCAAGCCACATTCAAGCTCACGGTGGCAAACGGCATAACCGTGACATTTTCCGACGGGCATGTGCTGACGGGCGCCCACGGCATCATCCATTCGGGCGCGGGCACATTGCGCTTCGAAGGGGCGAACGCATACACCGGCAACACCTCGATAAGCAACGGCACGCTTTCCGTCGGCGACAATCTCTCCATTGGAGGCAGCGGCACGCTCATCTTTGGCGGCGCTTCGGCCGGGACACTTGCCAGCCACGGCGGTGCCATCACACTTTCAAACGACGTTTTGTTCAGCGGCGCCTACATCGGCCTCAACGGCAGCGCCGGCCTGCTCACGCTTGATCCGGGTTTTGGCGTGACCCTGAATAACAACAAAACCATCGCAGCCACCGGCACGGCCGCCCTTGGCGCCAACCTGACGCTTGCCGGAGATTATGGCGTCACCAAAACCGGCGTGGGCACGCTTGTCATCAATTCCCGCAACAGCACCTACACTGGCAACACGGCGATCACGCAAGGCACCCTGCGCGTGAATGCCGCGGGCGACATCACGCTCGGCGAGGCCGACGCCGGCAACAATTACCTCGGCACGGGGCATGTCACATTCACCAGCGGCAACTACGCGCGCCTGCTCGAACTCGTCACGACCGACGGCTCCAGCGTGAATCTCCACGGCAACCTCGCCCTCAATGGCAACACTGCCGTGAACACCGCGAGCATCAACATCACCGACACCGCCGGCGCGATTAGCGGGGCAAACATAGACACCAAAATCGTCACCGAAACCAATTCCACCATCAGCGGCAACGCCTACGGCTACCTTCGCACCGCCGGCGATGTCATCAAGACCGGCACGGCCACGCTGCACTGGACAGGCGGCAATATCGTGACGCCCAACTTCATTTTGCGGGAGGGCGCGCTCGACCTTGGCAGCGCGAACAGCACGCGCACGGGCCTGGGCAGCTTCACACTCGGCACCGCCACGTTCAACGTCAGCGGCAGCCAGACCTTCGCTGGCACGATTTTCAATCTCGCCGGTTCCGGCACCATCAACATGAACGGCGCGTCCGGCTCCTCGCTGCTCACATTCCAAAACCTGGGATCATGGAACGGCACGCTCGACATCATCAACTGGAACGGCAACAGCACCTACGGCGGAGGCGCCACGCAAGTGCGTTTCGTCAGCGACGTCCTTAACGCCTTCGACTATGCGCGCCTTGCCGCGATTAGTTTTTACAGCAGCGGAGTCATCACCTACGCGCCCGGAGCCAAAATCCTGAAAAACACCCAGCAGTTTTATGAGCTCATCCCGCTTGGCGTGAGCGCGGAATGGGTGGGCGACGCCTCCGGAAACAATTGGGGCAACACCGCCAACTGGAAGGGTAACATATCGCCGACCGGCCCGGGCGCGGTCGCCGTTTTTTCCAACACGCTTCAGCTTGGCGGCGACCCGGTGCATATCGACGTCGCAAACCTCAAGCTCGGCGGCCTCATGTTCACAAACAACACCGGCGAAAACTATTCGCTCGATGGACAGTCGATCACCTTTGAGCAAATGGATTCCGATGAGGTCGCAAACCTGACGCTGCAAAACAACAACTCCGTGACGATCGCCAACGCCGGCGTTGCCCTGTCCAACCGTCTCGTCGTGAGCACGGTCGGCACCGGCACGCTCACGATCAACGCGCCCGTAAGCGGCACGCAAGGCATGATCAAAAGCGGCGCGGGCGAGCTGGTTTTGGCCAATAACGCCAACGACTTTTCGGGCGGCATCACCCTGCTCGACGGCACGCTGACCGCGGCCGCCAGCTCGTCTGTTTCCTCGGGCTCCGTGATCGCCGGACCCCTCGGCACCGGCACGCTCACGGTGGCCGGCACGCTCGCCCCTACGCTCGCCTTCGCGCTCAACGGCGCGCAAACAATCGACAACGCCATCGACCTCGCCACACAACTCGACGGCACCGACGCGGTGGACATCACGCTCAAACTCGACACCGCCTCCGGCAACGAAACGACACTGACCGGCGGCATCACGCAAACCGGTTCCGGCGCGGGGTCCCTTGAAAAAACCGGCGCGGGCGAGCTCGTTCTCGCCGCCGCCAGCGCGCACACCGGCACGACCACCGTGAGCGCGGGCACGCTCGCCTTCACCGCAGCGAACGCCATTGCCAGCAGCACGGCGGTCATCGTCAACGCGGCCCTCTTTACCGGCGACATCGAGCAAACACTCGTCAATCTCTCCGGCACCGGACACATTATCGCCGGTGCCGATGGTAACGACCTCACCGGCCATGTCATCGCGCTCAACACCGAGTCCACGACCTACTCCGGCAGCATCACCGGCGACGGCGCGCTCACGAAGACCGGCACCGGCGCGCTCACACTTTCGGGTGTCAACACGCACACCGGCACCACCGCGATCCACGATGGCATGCTCGTCGCCGCGACCGCGGGAGGCGACACCGGCCGCGCCCTCGGCGCGGGTGACATTTTCTACACCAACGCCCTCGGCTCCACGCTCCGCCTCGAGGGCGGCGGCACGCTGAACCAAAGCCAGCACGTCGTCGCGGGCGCGTCGGGCACGGTGCAAGTCGCCAACGGCGGCACGCTCGTCATCACCGCATCCAGATCCCCCGCGCTTTTTGCCGGCGAGGACGGCGTGTTCACGAGCGTCGGCAACATCACCTTCCTGGACAGTTGGGAGGCCAATCGTCACGGCGCCGCCGTTTATGCCGACACCGGCGCCACGCTTTCTTTCAACAGCGGCACCGTCGAGTTCGTCAACGGTTTCATCTACGAAATCGGACAGGGCGGCGCGATCTATGCGTCCGGCTCCCTCGCCATCGCCGCCAGCCAGGCCGAAATAATTTTCCAGGGCAACCAGGCGTATCGAGGCGGCGCGATTTTTGCCGAGGATTCCGTCTCGATCGACGCCGGCGGCTCCAGCCTTTTGTTTGCCAGCAACACCGCCTTTGCCATCGACGAGGGGCACTCGTTCCTGAGCGCCGGCGGCGCGGTGTTCACCTTTGATGATTTCTCCATCAATATCACCAACGGCGGGACGCTGGCATTTCTCAACAACTACGCCCACGAAGTCGGGGGCGCCATCGCCTCGGGCACGGAGACGAATAATCCGGGTGATTACGCCGCCGGCGTCAGCATCACGGGAGACTACGGGCGCATCGAGATGAGCGGAAACGTCGCGCTCTCCGGTGGCGGCGCGATCTGGAGCGCGGGCACGGTCGCCATCAGCGCCACGAGCGGCGCGCTTATTGTCACGAGCAACACAGTGCTCGAAAGCATTTATGGAAGCGCGATCTACTCAAGCGAGGGCGATATCATCATCAGCGGCAGCTACGGCCTCATTGAAATCGCGGACAACGTGATTGTGGAGTCGGACTGGCAGGGCGGCGGCGCGCTCAGCGCGCCCATCGGCGACATCGTGATAAATCCCGCGGCCACGGGGACGCTGTCCATTGTCAGCAACACCTCGGGGATCAACGGCGGCGCGCTCTACACGGAGGAGGGCGGCATAATGATAGGCGGGAACCATGGCGCCATGTTCATCAACTCGAACAACGCGGTTGACTGCGGCGGAGCGTTTTACTCGGAGGAAGGCGATATCGTTATCGACTCCATCGTCACCGGGACGCTTTCCATTGCCAGCAACACGGCGGACTCGCGTGGCGGCGCATTTTATACCAACGGAGGCGACATTGAAATAACCGGAACTTACGGCGGCATATTCATCAACTCAAACACCTCGGCAAACGGCGGCGCATTTTATGCATCCCGCGGTTTCGCGCGGTTCAGCGCCACAACAAGCGGCGACCTTCGTATCACTGACAATTACGCGAGCAACGGCGGCGGCGCGATTGTCGCCCACGGGGGCGTTGTCATGGACGGCGCCTACGGCAACATACTGATCAACAGCAACACCGCCGGGAGCTACGCCAGTGTTGTTTACTCCAACACGGGAAGCGTGGTCATCTCGGCCACGACCAGCGGCTCCTTGGAGATCGCCAATAATACCGCGCCCGGAAGCTACGGCGCCATTTACGCGGGCAACGGTTTTTCGGTCACCGGTGACTACGACGCCGTCTCCATCACCGGAAACACCTCGGGCACCTACAGCGGCGCGGTTTACACCCCCAAGAACATTGTCATCACCCCCGGCGCCGCCGAAACACTCGTGATTGCGGATAATGCGGCCGCCTACGGCGGCGCGTTTTTCAGCACCGGAACGACCATCATCGGCGGCGGCGCGAAAAACATATCCATTACCGGCAACACGGTGAGCTTGTATGGTGGCGCGATTTACGCCGGCGCCATTGTCATCGCGCCTGATGCCGCCGAATCGATTGTGATTGCGAGCAACACCGCCAGCTACGGCGGCGCGTTCTACTCCGGCGGCGGCTTCACGCTGACCCTGGCGGACGGCGCCGTTTTCACCGCGACCAACAACAAGACGGCAGCCAACACCCGCGGCGGCTTCCTCTACGCGGCGGGCGGCGGCATGCGCTTCGACATCGGTGCAAACGCCACCGCGCAAATCGGCGACGCCAACTCAATCGCCGCGACAGCCGACAGCATTTCCGGCGGCGCTAGCGTTAGCC
>NZ_JAQFIT010000027.1:0-18595 GCF_029504805.1 Ereboglobus sp. PH5-5
AAAATCGAGGCCGACGGCTACCACCTGCCCGTCCTCGAAGTGTCGCTCAAATACCACCGGCCCGCGCTCTACGACGACGACCTCGTCGTCACCGCTAGGCTGGCCGAAAAGCCCGTCCTGCGGATAAAGGTGCAATACGAAGTCCACCGTGGCGACACCCTCCTCGTCACCGGCACGACCATGCACGCCTTCATCGACCACGAAGGCCGCCCCGTCCGCCCGCCCCCCTACGTGGCGGAGAAAATGAACGAGGTTTTTAAATAATAGCCTGATCCATCCCGCGGGGACGCACCTGCCAATGTAACTCGAATATGAAAAAAATTAGTTCGACCCCTTGGAATTTTCTTTGGTTTTTTGCCAGTTTTCCAACGCGCATTTGGCAACAGATCCAAATGCATCCATAAATTGGTTGCCGGCATCCTGCGTAAAGCCGATTGCGTCCCTTACCACACGTCCATTTGATCTCAATAAAGAACGACCCATTGTGATTGTTTTTATATTATTTATAGATTCCCCTTGTATGTTAATTATGAAGGTTCCCTTGCACCGCACATAATATAATAGCTCATCAGCAATTGCATTCTCCAATTCATCGGTCATTGTTTCATTGCAATGGGATTCCCCAATGTAATTTTTAATCGACTGAAATGTCCTTTCATATACCGAATCAATTGCATCCTGAGGCATTCCAATTGCCAATCCAACAGTATCATTTGAGGAATACTCACATGTGGCATATTGAGCTACTGCATTAAGGGCCTCAAACTTGAGTTTCATAAACAATTGCTCCATGCCGGGAATATCCGACTCCTTCAACTGAAATTTTTCTATGATATACTCCGATATTTTGTAATGTATTTTTTCTTTTCTTGGCAGCCCGGCGAATTTTTCATTTTGAGCATCGCCCGATGATAGTTTGGATTCTTCACCCCCCGGCGAACCGCTTACGCCAGCATTGGGAAACTTTCCCCCAAAGAATAAGAGTTTAAATATAACTATAATAAAAACACCCAATAATAAAATTAGTAGTTTTCTTTTCATGGGAAATCCAAAGGGGACGGGGGAACCACTTTTACAAATACCGTTAATCTCCAGTCGGCAACGGCAAACACCCCTTCCGCAGGCCCAGCAGAAACTCACGGTTTCCGTCAGTGCCCGTGATGGGCGAGTCCATGCTGCCGATCAGTGCCGGGCCGGATAATTCACGCAGTGCGAATTCTGTGATGTCCGCCAGGATTGCGTTCTGCAACCCGGGGTCGCGAATCACGCCGCGTCCCTTGTCCACCTCGGCCTTGCCCGCCTCAAATTGGGGTTTCACTAGTGCGATCAGGACTCCGCCATCCGCGCGCACGAACGGCCACACGGCGGGCAGCACGGCCTTGAGCGAGATAAATGACAAATCCATCACCACCGCGTCGAAATCCGCGCGCGGCAAATCCCCCGGCGCAAGGTGGCGCGCGTTCACCTTTTCGAAATTCGTGACGCGCGGGTCGGCGCGCAGCTTCGCGTGCAGTTGCGCGCGCCCCACGTCCACGCACACCGCGTCCGCCGCGCCGGCTTGAAGCGCGCAGTCCGTGAAGCCGCCTGTCGAGGCGCCCACGTCCAGCACATGCGCGCCATTCAGGTCGATGGAGAATTTTTCCAGAAACCCGGCCAGTTTTTCCCCGCCGCGGCTCACAAAACGCGGCGGCTGCTCGACGGTGAGCTCGATGTCGCCGGGGTATTCCTTGCCCGCCTTGTCGAGACGCTCCGTGCCACGCAGCACGCGACCGCTCATGATGAGCGCCTTGGCTTGCGAACGGGTTTCGGCAAGGCCGCGGGCAACGAGGATTTCATCAAGGCGTTGTTTCATTGTGGACAGCCCGATTCGAGATGCGAAACCGCGCGCCGCAACACTTTAATGCCAAACTCCGGCCATGCGCCCAATAAGCGCCATTGAAGTTTTGTCTTGAGACTCCGCCGTTTTTGGGTTCGGTAAGCAGTCCCGTTTTTTTGCCAGAGTAGCTCAGTGGTAGAGCAGGGGACTCATAAGCCCTTGGTCGGCAGTTCAATCCTGCCCTCTGGCACCACTTTTTCAGCCCGGAAAAACACCTCCGGCGTTGCGCGGGAACCCGGCCAGGGCCTCCATGGCGCGCTTACAATGCGCGTTTTCAGCAAGCCAGAAACTCGGCGCGGGAGTTTTGACACGGCGTTTTCGCCCCGCGCATATTGTAAAAAAGACATGCAATATCAGGCGATGCCGTCCTTGCCGTTGAATGATGGCTTTTGATTGTGCCACGCTTTTCCCGAATTTTTTCCGTAAAACCGGCATGCTTTCGAAAAGGACAACAATCATTGTCTGCATTGCGATTTTTGCCATTGGACTCCTTGGAGGAGGCTTGGAGTGCTTCCGCATGTATAAAAACCAGCGCGGGAAACTGGAGGCCGGCGTGCTGCATTATGCGCTCGCGTTTCCCATCGACGAGGTTTCGCAGCTGACGGGGCTGCCCGGCGATGCTGACTCAAAATTATATGATGAGATCAGCGAGCGGCAGGCGGAACTTCTGGACAGCCACCCGGCGCTTGCCTTCATGGAGCTCATCCGGCTCGACAGGCGAAGCGGGCGCATCGTTTGCCTCGCGGCCACCGGGCCGGGCGAGGAGGCGGCGCGGGTGCCGCGCGCGGGCGATTCGCTTGACGGCACGCCGGATGCGCGCCCCGTGCTCGAACTGGCGGGCGGCGCGAAAACCGCCGTGCGTTTGTTTCACCGCGACTGGCTGGACAAGCGTTGGGTGAGCGCGTATGCGCGCGCCGGCGAGCCGCAGGAGCCTGTCAACGGGGAGCCCTTGATGAATGTGCTGCGCTACGATGTGGACGCGAGTTACTGGATAAGGCACATCTCCGAAAGCGTGCTCTGGCGCGTGTTCACCGTGTGGGTGGCGCTCGGCCTGCCTTTCGCCGCCTACACGCTGGGGCGTTTTCGCAACCGGCAGAGTGTCCGGCTGCGCGAATTCGGCGAGGCAATCGAGCAGACAAAAACCGCGATCGTCATTTCCAGTTTCGACAGCGTGATCAATTATGTGAACCCCGCCTTTTGCGCGCAAATCGGGTATGAAAAAAACGAGCTAATGGGCTTGAAATGGCGCATTTGGCGTTGCGCGGAGCCCGAGCCGAGGGAGATCGAGCGGCGGTTGGAAATACTGAGGACGGGCGCGTCGGTGGAGGTCGAATGGGAGTTTTGCAGAAAGGACGGGCGGACCTATCCCGTGCGCACCACATTGACGCCGGTGCGCAACGAGTCCGGCAGCGTGGATACGATGATCCTCGTTATCGTCGACATCACCGGGCAAAAAAAACGGGACGCCGCGCTGCTCCTGGAGAAGGAACAAGCCGAGCAAATGGACCGCGCCAAAAGTGTTTTTTTGCATGCGATGAGCGAGGAGGTGGGCGTGCCGCTCCGCAATCTGGTCGCGCTTTCGGGTTCGTTGCGGGCCATGCCTCTTAACAGTGAGCAGGAGGGATACGCCGAAATCATCCAAAAAAGCACCGGCACGCTTGTGCGGCTCACGGACGACATCCTCGACTTCTCGCACATCACGGCGGGGCAGGTGAAAATATCGCCCGTGCTCGCGGAACCCCGCGTGCTGATTGAGGAAACGCTCGACATCGTGGCGCCCCAGGCGGCGCAGAAAAACATAGTTCTGCTCCGCAACATCATGCGCGACGTGCCGCGCGCGATCATCATTGACGGAACGCGCCTGCGCCAGGTGCTGCTCAATCTGGCCGGCAACGCGATCAAGTTCACTAAAAACGGCGAAGTGGAAATACGGCTGAAGGTGATTTCCTCGGGTAATGCGGGCGGCAATGACCCCGCGAACAGGAACCGCATGTCGCTGCTGTTTTCGGTGCGCGACACGGGCATAGGCATCGCGCGCGAGGACCAGGAAAAACTTTTCATCCCCTTCTGGCAGGCCGATTCGACGAATGTGCGCCGCTACGGCGGCGCGGGCCTCGGGCTGGCGATTTCCCGCCATCTCATCCACATGCTCGGGGGGGATATTTGCGTGGAAAGCGAACCGGGGAAGGGCTCCGTGTTTCATTTTTCCGTGACATGCGAACTGCCTCCCGACGCGGCGCCGCCGGAAACCATGCCCGAGCTCGAGCGCGCGCGGATTCTTGTCGTTTCGGATTGCCCGGGGCTCGCCTCCGAGTTGAGACGCGAGATTTCCGCGCGCGGCGCGGCGACCGCGGCGATTTCGCCCGATGATTTTGACGGGCTGGATTGCGACACCTGGGACGCGATTGTGGTTGATTGCGGCGCGGCGCGCGACGACGGCGCCTGGCGCGGGTTTGTGGAAAAAATCACGCTGCGCACCATTCCCATAATTGGCCTGATGGACACGGGCGCGGACGCCATGGCGAGGCTCCGCATGAGCGGCGCGTTTTGCGCGCTGCTCCCAAAGCCGGCCCACTATGACGAACTGGTCCGCGCGCTCGCAAACGCGACCCGGACGGCCTTGGAAGGGAGGCGCGCATGAAGGCCTTGTCGGGCAGGCAAAAGGCGGTGATTGTCTTTGCACTCATCCTGACGGTGAGCGTCTGCGCCGGCGTCGCCCGCTGCATGCACCGGAGCGCGTTTCACAGACAGAACGCGGCGGCGGGATTGAAGATGCTGGCGCTCTCATTTTCCGACGAGGACCTGGCGGACCTGACCAATGATTCGCCCGCCCTGCGCGCAAAGGTCCGCGCGGAATTGGAAAAGCGCATGGACAATGTGCGCGACGCCGACCCCTCCGTGAAAACAATGGAGCTTTTGCGGTGCGACACACGAACGGGCGAGGCGACGTGCCTCGTGCATTCAAGCCCGCCGGACACGCCGGAAACCCCGCCCGCGGGTGAAAGATGCACCGCGTTTGTGAAGCCGGAGTTAATCCAAAGGCTTGTGAACAAAAACGAACCGGTCGTCCATTTGCACATACTCGGACCGGCCGGCGGGTTTATTGTCGAAGCCCATGCGTTCGTGGCGCCGTCCGTCACCCCCTTGCGCGCGCAGCCGGCGGCAGACATAGTGCGCTACAACCTCGATGGAAAAACATGGTTCTCCGAATGCGCGGCCGATGGCGGGCGGGGATTGCTGGTGTGCCTCATACTCATGGGAATGCCATTCGCCGCTTACGGCATCGCGCGCCGCAGCACGGGCAGGGAGCGCATGATCGAGGGATTGCGCATGGCCGCGGACCAGTGCGAAAACGCAATCATGATCGCGGGACTCGACGCGGGCGTGATATACGCCAACGGCGGCCTCGCGCGGCAAACCGGCTACTCGCGCGATGAACTGCTCGCGATGCGGGCGCCCGACCTCGCCGCCGAGGACGTGTCCGAAAGACTCTGGATGGACTCCTGGAACAAGGGGTTCCCGCCTGATTCGGAAGTGATGTTGCGCCGCAAAAACGGCGAGCCCTACCCCGCGAACGTGGTTTCCACGGCGGTGCGCCGCAAAAACGGCAGGGGTGATGTGTTTAGCTGCATTTTTATCATCACCGACCTGACCGAGCGCACCCGGCGCAACCAGCAGCTCCAGCAGGCCAGGCAAAACGCGGAAAATGCCAGCCGCGCCAAGGGCGCGTTTCTGGCTATGATGAGCCACGAAGTGCGCACGCCGCTCAATGGCGTCCTTGGCTTTTCGAGCCTGCTGGCGGACACCGAGCTGGACGTCCGGCAGCGCGAATGCGTGGAGGACATTCGCAAAAACGGCGAAATGCTCGCGCGCCTGAGCGCCGACATTCTCGATCTTTCACGAATCGAATCCGGCAGCGCCCAGCTCCATCTCGACTGCTGCAACCTGCGCTCGCTGATCGATGACGTCGTCAACTCCGTCAGGGAAACCACGGCGAAAGCACCATTGGAATACGCGGCGCGCGCGGACGCCGCGGTGCCGGTCGAAATCATGGTGGATTCGATGCGGCTGCGCCAGATACTGGCCAATTACACGCTCAACGCGGCCGGGGCCATCTCCGCCGGAAAAATCGAACTGGCCGCGTCCGTCACGGACAACAACGACGGCATGGTGACATTGCGTTTTTCCATCCATGGCGTTTCGACCGGCGCGGCGCCCTCCCCCGCCCCGTCCGCGAAAGTGTCGTCGCTGGCGATGACAATCTCCCGGCATCTCATACAGCTGATGAATGGCGAAATCATCGCCGAAAACAGCGACAAGACGGGCTCTGTATTCGTTTTTTCAATACAGTGCGGGCGCTGCTAAACGCGCTCGGAAGCACAAATCGGGGTTCAACGCGCCCGGCGATAAAATGCCGCGGGCGTAATTATTTTATCGAAAAACCCGAGCAGTGTGCGCTAAGCAATCACGCCTCAATAAAACCGTGAGCACCCTCATCATCATTTCGCATCATCCATACACGGCCGCGCGCGGCATGTGCTGAACCGACATGAACGTCACCGAAGTCACCGCCAAGGCCAGGGTGCTCCTTGAAGCACTTCCCTACATTCAAGATTTCCACGGTTCCACGTTTGTCGTGAAATACGGGGGCAGTTTCATGGACGACCCCGATCCCATCACCCGCAACCGGGTCGCCTACGATATCGCGTTTCTCGCAGCGGTCGGCATCAATGTCGTCGTTGTCCACGGCGGCGGCAAGGCGATCACAAAGGCCATGGCCGAGTCAGGGTTGAAGGCCAATTTTGTGCAGGGCATGCGCGTCACCGACGAGGCGACCATGGCCATCGTCAAAAAAACACTCGATGAAGTTGTGAACAGGGACGTCTGCGCCGCCGTCTGCGCCGCCAAGGGAAAACCCAAGGGCGTGCCCGGCGACAGCGTGCTCGAGTGCGCCAAAATCACGGCCGACGACGACGGCAACCCCATCGACCTCGGCTACGTCGGCGATGTTACCGAGGTAAAGATCAAGATCATCAAAAAGGAAATCGCCGACGGTTTCACACCGATCATCTCGCCCGTCGCCGAGGGCCTCGACGGCAAGCCCTACAATGTGAACGCCGACCTCGCCGCCGGCCGCGTCGCCAGCGCGCTGCGCGCACGCCGTCTTGTCTACATGAGCGACGTCCCCGGGCTCCTCTCGAATCCATCCGATCCCGACTCGCTGATCTCCACGCTGAAAATTTCACAGGTCGACGACCTCAAAAAGAAGGGTGTCATCGACAAGGGCATGCGCCCGAAAGTGAACAGCGCCATTCGCGCGCTCCAGGAAGGCGTGCAACGCGTGCACTTCATCGACGGCCGCCTCCCGCACAGCCTCCTGCTCGAAATCTTCACCGACAAGGGCATCGGCACCGAAATCGTGCACGGGTAAAGTTTCACCAGTCTGATCAGCCAGATCTATCCGATCAAAAAACCACCGCAATGAACGCCAGCAACGTCCGCACCGCCGCCGACCTCTACGACGCCTATGTTTTGAAAAACTACGGGCGCGCGCCGATCACGCTCACACGCGGATGCGGCACGCAGGTTTGGGACGACGAGGGCCGCGCCTATCTCGACTTCACCTCCGGCATCGCCGTGAGCGCGCTCGGGCATTGCCATCCACACTGGGTCGCCGCGATGCAGCGCCAGTCCGCGGAGCTCATTCACACCAGCAACCTTTTTCGCAATCCCAACCAGGCGGAGCTCGCCCGCCGCCTTGTCGGCCATGCCGGGCCCGGCCGCGTTTTTTTCTGCAACAGCGGCACCGAGGCCAACGAGGCCCTGATCAAACTTTCGCGCCTGCACGGCGTGCAAAAGGCCGGCGGCGCCGAGGGCAAGTGCCACAAAATCATCTGCGCTAAAAACGCCTTTCACGGACGCACCTACGGCGGCATGAGCGCCACGCCGCAGGAAAAAATCCAAAAAGGCTTCGCGCCGCTCGTGCCCGGTTTTGTTTTTGCCGAGCTCAACAACCTGCAAAGTTTCGCCGGCCTCGTTGACGAAAACACCGCCGCCATTTTCATCGAAACCATTCAGGGCGAAAGCGGCGTGCGCGTTTGCACTCCGGAGTTTCTGCGCGGCCTGCGCGAACTCTGCGACAAGCACAACCTCCTCCTCATGCTCGACGAGGTGCAATGCGGCATCGGGCGCACAGGAAAATTCTACGCCTTTGAGCACGCCGGAATCCGCCCCGACGCAATCGGCATGGCCAAGGGCCTCGGCGGCGGCATGCCCATGGGCGCGATGTGGGTGCGCGAGGATCGCGCCGATCTTTTTCACGCCGGGCACCACGGCTCGACCTTCGGCGGCACGCCGCTCGCCTGCGCCGCCGGCCTCGCCGTGCTCGACGTCATCGAAAAGGAAAACCTCCTCGAAAAAGTCACGTTGCAATCCGTGTCGTGGATTGCCGCGCTTAAAAAGCTCGCCGAAGACCTTCCGCAAAAAATCACCGAAGTCCGCGGACAGGGTTACCTCATCGGCGTGCAAATGGCATCCGATCCCGCGCCGGTGATCGCGAGAATGCGCGAACTCGGCCTGCTTGTTGTCGGCGCCGGCAGCAACACCATCCGCTTTCTCCCGCCGCTCAATGTGAGCGGGGAAGATCTGGCGAAATCGGTGGAAATCTTCCGAAACGCCTTGTAAAGGAGCGGCGGTCTCTAGGCCGCCGGACGAGGCGCAACGCGCCTCGCAAAAAATAAAGCCATTCGAAAAACAAAAAGGCACGACTTCGTCGTGTCCGGCGACCTGGAGATCGCCGATCCGGATTATTTCAGCTCCAGCCCAATCGGGCAGTGGTCGCTGCCCATGACTTCGGGGCTGATCCAGGCGCGTTTTAACGCGGGGCGCAGCGTCTCGCTCACCACAAAATAATCGACGCGCCACCCGATGTTTCGCGCGCGGCAGTTCATCATGTTGCTCCACCAGGTGTAGTGGCCGGGGCCTTTTTCAAACTCGCGGAATGTATCCACAAATCCACTACCAAGCAGGGTGGAAAAATTGGCGCGCTCCTCGTCGGTGAAGCCGGCGTTGCGGCGGTTGCTTTTCGGGTTGGCGAGGTCGATTTCCTCGTGCGCGACATTGAGGTCGCCGCAAAAGACGACCGGTTTGCCCGCCTTCTCCAGTTTTTTAATGTGGGCGAGAAACGCGGGGTCCCATGCCTTGGTGCGATAATCGAGACGGGCGAGCCCGCGCTGCGAGTTGGGCTGGTAGACGTTTACGAGCCAGAATTTCGGAAACTCCATCGTGATCACGCGGCCTTCGTTGTCGTGCTCGGGTGCGCCGATTCCGAAGGTGACCGACTTGGGTTTCACGCGGGTAAAGATAACCGTGCCGCTGTATCCTTTTTTGAGCGCGCTGTGCCAGTGGGGTTCGTAGCCGGCGGCCCATGTGACGTGCTGGACGTCGCCGGCGTGGGCCTTGGTTTCTTGAAGGCAAATCACATCGGCGTCGCAGTCCCGCATGTAATCGAGAAAGCCTTTTTTCAACGCGGCGCGGATGCCGTTCACATTCCAGGAAATGAGCTTCATAAGCGATGGATGCGCGGGGGGTGTTTATTCCAAAAAGGTTCCCTGTTTGGGCTCCTTGGCGGCGCGGGCGGCGGCGGCCTCCTCGGGGGTCTGGCTGCTGAGGTGGCGGGGCGGGCGCGAAACACGTTTCGCGACGGCGGCCTCGCGGTCGGCCACGATGCGGTCGCAGATCGCCTGGATGTGGAGCTTGAGCCATTGCGCGGTGCTGCTCGATTCGGTGTAATCGGCGGGGCCGTAGTGGTCGATGCGCCCCGCCTGGCGCAGGGCGTCGTTTTGCCGGAATTCCTCGGGGCGCCCGGGATGATAAACGCCGTAGGCCGTGCCGCCGTTTTTCTTGACGACGGAGAAGCTCGGAATGTCGCTCGGGCCGTCGGCAATGTAGATCATGTTTTGGAAGGGGATGCGGCGATCCTCAAGGGCGATGTTGGCGTTGACGTCGATGGCGGGGTTTTTGTTGCTGCCCTTGTTGATCTCGAAGAGAGCGCGGGTCTTTGTGGTGTTGTCGATGATGGTGCCGATTTGCGCAATCTCGGCGTCGGCCGTGATGTCGAGTTCCTTTTGTCCGATGAAGCCGGGCTGGAGCGGATTTTCGATGAATTCGCAGGCCCATATGTCGGCGATGTGAGGGGCGATGGCGCTGCCGCGTATCATCTCGGCGATGCCGGTGCTGACGATGTAGTGCTCGAGGTTGATTTCGTGTTTGCGGTAAGTCTCGTGCTCGGTGACGTAACTTTTCGAGCGTTGAAAAAATTCGGGAATGCCGGGGTAGAATTTTATTTCCGCGCCGCATTCGCGAAAGACCTTGTTGTTGAGTTTCGGCATGCGACCCGCGAGCACGTAGGTGAGGAGGTGGTTGAGGTAGGCGATTTCGCTGGAGAGGCGGTAGCCGCGCTTGCGGTATTGCTCGACGAGGTGGTTGGTTTCCCTCCAGAAGTTCGCCTCATCGACTTCGTAACGGCGAAAGAGCGGCGACTGCATGTATTCGGGGATGAGCGTTTTGTCGAAATCCCATACGCAGGCGATGGTGTTTTGGGTGAAGAGTGTGGTGGCCATGGGTCGATGTATGATGCGCAAAGCGTGGGGGATTTTGCGACGCGAGTAAAAGGCAAAGCGCGACGCCGAGGCCGGCGGCTTTGTGCTTGCAAGCGTTTTTAGGAAAAGCGTGATCATGCGCCGCCATGGAAAGACCCTTGTTAAACGACCCCAACCTGCCCCCGGACGCGGCGATTTTGAAAAAAACACTCGGCCGCTCCCATGCGGCGTATGAGGCACTGGCCGCGGGCGCGAGTGGCGCGGGCCTGGAGATGTCGTGGCGATACTATAACGACGGCAAGGCGTGGCTCTGCAAGGTGACGCACAAGAAGAAAACCGTGTTCTGGCTTTCGGTGTGGGACGGATTTTTCAAAACCGGTTTTCACTTCACGGAAAAGACGCGCGGCGGCGTGGCCGAACTGGATATTGACGCGAACATCAAGTCGACTTTCGCCCGCGCGCAGGCCGTCGGCAAGCTGGTGTCGCTGGGGCTGGACGTGCGCAAAAAATCACAAGTGCGCGACGTGCTGACGCTCGCGGAATACAAGAAGACTTTGAAGTGAGCAAAGCCGTTCGCCGGTGGCGCGAATTTTAATATTTTGTAAATAATTCAACCTTTAGCACCCGCCGGGGTTTTTGTGTTCAGGAACCGGCGGTTTTTGTTAAATATTTGTTATCGTGTCGCTCTCCCGATTAATAAAAACCCGCGTGACAATTGCCTGGCTCGCCGTGGCCGTCATTGGCGTGGCGGCGGGGGCGCACGGGTATTACGGCAAGCGGAACGGCAAGCTTCAGGATTTTAAGCGCGCCGTGCGCGGAGCGGCGCTCGTTATGGCGATTCCGGAAGTCTCAAGGCTGACCGGCACGCGCGCCGACGAGACCCTCGATGACTACAAGCGCGTGAAAGCCAGGCTGCGCGAAATGCGCGGCGTGTATCCGGGCCGTGGAAACATTTATGTCTTTCGCATCAACCCGGAAACCGGGGACGCGATATGCCTGGCGGACTCGATGGAGAATGGCTCCCCGGCGGGATCGCGCCCCGGTGATGTTTTGCCGGGAAAAACAACCGCGCAGGACATGCCAAGGACATTGCGCGACGGGGCTGTGACAATCAACAGCTCGTTGTCCGACGAGCACGGCCGCTGGATCACGGCCTATTCGCGAATCGAGGATGGCGCCGCGCGCAATTTCGTGCGCTTCGACAGGGACCGCCGGCACTGGTGCGGCGGCCTGGCCGGTGCGGCGCTCACGCACGCCCTCTACGCATGGCTTCTGCTAGGCGTGCCCATGGCGGTGTATCTTTTGGTGAAACATTATTCCAAGCAGGCCCGCTTCATCGAGCAACTGCGCGCCGCGGTGGACCAAAGCGCCGCCGGCATGGTGATCATAGACGAGAACGGCATCATCCGTTACGTGAACGACAGCCTGTGCGCCATGAGCAAGTTCACTCGCGAACAAATGGTCGGCCAGCACTGGATGAACAGCGCGGAAGATCTCGACCGCGAAAAACTGGACCGGATGACGGAGATGTCCGCCAAGGGAAAATCGTGGTTCGAGGTTTTGGAGTGCGAGGACAAAAACGGGGGGAAATACCTGGGGCGCATGACCTCCACACCCGTGCAGGACCGCGCGGGAAAAATCATAGCATACATCACGGTGGTGTCGGACATGAGCGAGTTTGTGCGCCAGGCCAACGAACTGCGCGAGGCCAAGGAGCAGGCCGAGGCGGCGGACAAGGCGAAGGGCATCTTCCTGGCGACAATGGGGCACGAAGTGCGCACGCCGCTCAACAGCATCATGGGCTACTCCGACTTGCTCAAGGACACCGCCCTGACGGACGAGCAGGGCGACTATGTGCGGTCAATCCGCGCCAGCAGCGAACTGCTGGGCCGGCTCGCGGAAAACATCCTCGACTTCACGCGCGTCGAACGCGGTGTCATGCGAATAAAAAACGAGCCCGTTGATGTGCGCGTCGTGGTGCGAAACGTGCTCGACGGCATGATGCCCAGAATGGAAGGCAAGCACCTGCGCGTCTGGCAGGACGTGTCGCCGGACGTCCCCGCGCACATCATGACCGACTCCACACGATTGCAACAAGTGCTCACCAACCTGGTCGGCAACGCGGTCAAGTTCACACAAAAAGGCGAAGTCGGCGTGAAGGTGCGCATGCGCATGCTGACAACGCCGCCGTTCAATCCCCCCGCCGAAGCAACGCCCGCTGAAAACGACTGCGCGCAAGATGAAAAAATCCGCCTGCAATTTACCGTCAGTGACACGGGCATCGGCATCGCGCCCGAGGACCAGTCGCGCCTCTTCAAACCATTTGTGCAACTGGACTCGTCGTCGGCGCGCCACTACGAAGGCATCGGGCTCGGCCTGGTGATCTCGTATGACCTCGTGCGCCTGATGGGCGGCAGTATTTCGGTGGCGAGCGAAAAGGGCAAAGGCTCGACCTTCTCGTTTGATATTATTTGCGGAAAAGCGGTCATGTAACGCCCGCCCTGCCGCCGCGAATCAAGCGCGGCCGTTGTTTTTTTCGGAAAAACTGTTTGGACACAAAGGCCCTCAAGGCGCTACACACCAACATCCTCAAAATCTGGCGCGTCGAAGCACGCGAAAAAACACAATGAATTCGGCAATTACAATTTCATCCCGTGGGGGCGCACCTTGCGTGCGCCCCCACAATAAACAGCCACAATGAACACCCCGACGCTCGAATCCTCCCTCGCCGAAATCGTCAGCGCGAAAAACGTCCTCACCGAATCCGAGGATATCATCCCTTACAGTTTCGACGGCACCGCGGCGATCAAGCGGCTCCCGCGCGCGATCGTGTTTCCTTCCGACGCGCAACAGATTTCCGAAATCCTCAAGCTCGCGCGTTCGCAAACCCCGCCCGTTCCCGTCGTCACGCGCGGCAGCGGCACGGGGCTTTCCGGCGGCAGCGTGCCGGTCGAGGGCGCGCTCGTTGTTTGCCTCGCAAAAATGAACCGCGTCCTGGAATTGGACACGGCCAACCTCACGCTTCTCGCCGAGGCCGGCGCGGTGACGCAGGAAATCTACGACGCGGCCGACAAGGACGGCCTGTTTTACCCGCCCGATCCCGGCTCGATGCGCGTCTCGACCATCGGCGGCAACGTCGCCGAAAACGCCGGCGGCCTGCGAGGTCTCAAATACGGCGTCACGCGCAACTACGTCATGGGCATGGAGGTCGTGCTCGCCGACGGTTCCGTGTGCTGGCTCGGCAACAAGTGCGTGAAGGATGTCGCCGGTTACAATCTCCGCGACCTGTTTATCGGCAGCGAGGGCACGCTCGGCATCATCACAAAGGTGCTGCTAAAGCTCCTTCCAAAGCCCGCCGCGCGCCAGACGCTTCTCGCCACCTACGCGCAAATGGACGCGGCGGCGGCGACAGTGTCCGACATCATCGCGTCGAAAATCATTCCCTGCACGCTTGAGTTTCTCGACCGGAAAACAATCCGCTGCGTCGAGGATTTCGCGCATGCCGGACTTCCGCTCGACGCCGAGGCGGTGCTCCTCATCGAGTCCGACGGCCACGCCGCGGCCGTTGCCGACGAAGCCGCGCAAATCGAGGAAATCGCCCGCAAGCACGGCGCGACAAGCGTGCGCCGCGCGCGCGATTCCGCCGCGGCCGCGCAGCTCGCCACCGCGCGCCGCAGCGCGTTCAGCGCGCTCGCGCGCCTGAGGCCGACCACGATCCTTGAGGACGCCACCGTGCCGCGCAGCGAACTCGCGCACATGGTGCGTTTTGTCGAGGGCGTCGCCACGCGCCATGCGCTCGACATCGCGACCTTCGGCCATTTCGGCGACGGCAACCTGCACCCGACGATTCTCACCGACGAGCGCAACACCGACGAGATGCACCGCGTCGAGGCGGCAATGCGGGAGATCTTCGACGAGGCCCTGCGCGTCGGCGGCACGATCACCGGCGAGCACGGCGTGGGCCTTGCGAAAAAAAAATTCCTCCCCGCGCAACTCGGTGACGCCAGCTACACGCTGTTGGAAAACATCAAGCGCGCGCTCGATCCCGACGGCCTGCTCAACCCCGGAAAGATTTTCGACTAAAAATCAGCCCGCGCCACCCGACCTGTCTTATTCATTCCGCATTCCGAACTCCGCATTCCGCATTCCGCATTTCATGCAAAATCTCCTCAAGTCGCTCGACTACTCCGTGCTCCAGCAATGCATGCATTGCGGCATGTGCCTGCCCGTCTGCCCGACTTACGCGGAGACAAAAGAGGAGCGCCACGGACCGCGCGGACGCATCTCGCTCATGCGCGCCATCGCCGACGACGAACTCGAAGTCACGCGCGCGTTTGGCGACGAAATGTATTACTGCCTCGGCTGCCTCGCGTGCACCAGCGCGTGCCCGGCGGGCGTCAACTACGCCGAGCTTTTCGAGACCGCGCGCGCCGAGGTCGAGCGCCGGCATGTGATCAAATCGACGCAGCGCGACTTCTGGCGCTGGTCGGTCGTGAAGGTGCTTTTTACGCGCCCGCGTTTGCTGCGCCTCGCCGGACGCGGCTTGTGGCTCTGGCGAGTGACGGGCATGCAGGCGCTCACGCGCGCGCTGCGGCTTACGTATTTGCTGCCGCGCCGCCTCCGCGAACTCGAACCGCAGGCGCCGCGCGTCGGCGCGAAATTTTCGCATCAGTTAATCAAGCCGGTCGAAATGCCGTCCGAAAAGGTAGCACGGACATTCTTGTCTGTGCCTCCGGCGCAAAGTGCAGCAAAGAGCGAAATCGACGATGACTCGTCGCAAGCGACACAGACAGGAATGTCTGTGCCACCTTCGCAAACCGCCGTTCCGTTTCGCCGCGTCGCCGTGCTCACCGGCTGCGTGCAGGACCTCGCGTTTCCCGAGATCAACCGCGCCACGGTCGATGTGCTTCTCGCCAACAACTGCGAGGTTCACACGCCGCCCGTGCAGCCGTGCTGCGGCTCGCTGCACGCGCACAACGGCGACCTTGAATCCGCGCGCACGCTCGCGCGCCGCCTCATCGACATGATTCCGCCGGAAAACTTCGACGCGATCATCAGCAACGCCGGCGGCTGCGGCTCGCACTTGCGGCACTACGATCATTTGTTGCGCGACGATCCGGCTTACGCGGCGCGCGCCGCGGAGTGGTCGCGCAAGCTGCGCGATATTTCCGAATATCTCGTCGAGATCGATTTTCGCAAACCCGAGGCGCGCGCGGTCACGCAAACCGTGACGTATCACGAATCCTGCCATCTTTGCCACGGGCAGAAAGTCAGCGCGCAGCCGCGCGCGGTGTTGCGCGCGATTCCCGGTGTGGAGTTGCACGAATGCCCGGAGGCGACTTGGTGCTGCGGCTCGGCGGGCATTTACAACATCACGCAACCCGTCACCGCCGGACGCCTCCAGGATCGCAAAATGGCCAACCTCCGCCGCGCGCACGCGGGGATCATCACCACGGCAAATCCCGGCTGCCACTTGCAAATCCAAAACGGACTGCGCGCCGAAAAAGACACCATCACCGAGGTCGCGCACCCGGTCGTCCTCCTCGCCCGCGCCTACGCCGCCGAGCGCAAGTGAACCCATGCGCGCGCATGATTGATTTGGGATCGCATTGGTGTTGCGGGAATGTCAATGTTGTCGCTTTTCCAATACCCAAACACAATCAGTCATGAAAAAACATATCGCTTATATTGCCCTTGCATTTGTCCTGCTGGTTCCCGCCTTCGCCCAAAAGAAATACGGCGGCGCCACCAAGCCCGAGCCGCAGATCAGCTCGCGAACCGGCATGGTTTCTGTCGGCTGGTGGGAACGCCACGCCAAGCTCGTTGATCGCGCCCAGGCGGGCGGTTTCGACATCATGTTCATCGGCGACTCAATCACGCACCAATGGGAAAACAAGGGGCTGAAAGTTTGGAATGAAAAACTCGCCCCTCTTGGCGCGAAACCCTTCGGCATCGGCGGCGACCGCACGGAAAACCTCCTCTGGCGCCTGCAGTGGGGCCTTCTTGATGGCGAATCGAATCCGAAACTCGTCGTCATGATGATCGGCACCAACAACACCGGGCACCGCATGGACAAGCCCGCCGACATCGCCGCCGGCGTAAAAGCCTGCATCGACGAAATCCAAAAGCGCAAACCCGACGCCAAGATTCTCGTGCTCGCCATCTTCCCGCGCAGCGCCAAGGCCAACGATGAGAAACGGCTGAACAACGAGGCCGCGAACAAACTCATCCAGAAATTTGCCGACGGCAAAAAGGTTTACTACGCCGACATCAACAAGGTGTTCCTCACAGACAGCGGCGTCCTGGAAAAAAGCGTGATGCCCGACCTCCTCCACCTCACGCCCGATAGCTACCACCTTTGGGCCGACGCGGTCATTCCCGAAATCAAAAAAATCTATCCGGGAAAATAATCCAAATCGCCAAACCAGATTTTTCCTCCCGTTAATCTTCGGGCGCCGGCAAACACCGGCGCCCTTTTTGTCGTCCGGCGCATCCGGCGCCATCAGCAAAAAAGGATGGCTGTCCGCGTCGCGATGTGGTTCAAGAAAGGCACATTTTTTTATCCGCCAAATCCGCAACCCATCACACCCATGCGCACGATCAAACCACTCATCCTTCCGCAAATCCTCCTCGCGCTGCTCGCCTTGTTCGCGCTTGCAGCCTGCTCGGACAAAAAAAGCCCCGCCGGCGCGCAAACAGGCAAGGGCATTCAACACGAGCTTGTTGTCATCGACGAGGGCAGGGACACGCTTTTCTACATCAACGAGCGCAATCCATCGAAAAACTGGCTCGTCAAAACCGGACTCCCCAAGGCGCGCGATTTGCAGCTCATCGGCGGCGGACGACTGCTTGTCGGTTATGACAACGGCTACGCCGAATACAATCTCGCCGACGGCAAACAGCTCAAAAAATACGACGCCCTCTCCGGCGTGACCTCGGTGCGCCGCCAGCCCGACGGCAACACGATTGTGACGGGTGTTGATCTCAGGGGCGGCAAGGGCGTGAGCGTGGTCGTGCTCGACGCCACCGACAGAATCCGGACCACCACGGTTTATCCGGGCAACTACGTGCGCCTCATGCGCCAGACCGCGCAAGGCACCTACCTCATGGCCTGCGGCAACGAAATCCGCGAGGCCTCCACCGACGGACGTTACCTGAAAACTTATCCCGTCGAAGGTTTCAAAAACATGTGGAAGGCGATGCGCCTGCCGGACAACCGCATCATCGCCTCCGCCGGATACGGCGCGTTCATGGCCGAGCTCGACGCGGACGGCAACGTGCTCCGCAAATGGGGCGCCAAAGGCCAGGTGCCCGACAACGTGAACCCGCATTTCGCGGCCACATTCCAACTCCTCCCGAACGGTCACACCGTGCTCGCCAACTGGCAGGGACACGGCCCCGACCACGGCAAGTCCGGCGTGCAACTCCTCGAATTCGACAAGGACGGCAAGATCGTCTGGCAGTGGAGCAAGGCGGACATGATCTCGTCGCTCCAAGGAGTGCTCGTGCTTGACGGCCTCGACACCTCGCGCCTCCACGACGAACGCAACGGCGTGATGGAGCCGCTGTGATTTTTACAGACCGCGAACAAACACAAACAACCGCAATCCCTCCACCCATGAAAAAATTCCTCATCCTCTGCCTTTTTCCCGTTCTCGCGCTGATGTCCTCGTGCAATGCGCAATCGTCGAACGACGAGCGCGATGTCGCCGTCGCCGCCGAAAAACTGCGCGCCGCCATGCTCTCGGCCAAGGCCGCCGACCTGAACGCCATCGCCGCCGACAACCTCCTCTACGGCCATTCCAGCGGACGCCTCGAAACCAAGACCGAGTTCGTCGACACGATTGTCAGCGGACGCTCGGTGTTCGTGACGATTGATATTACCGACCAGAAAATCAAGGTAACCGGCGACACCGCGATCGTCTGCCACACCTTCACGGCCAAGACCAATGACAGCGGCAAGCCCGGCAACGTGAAGATCGGCATCATGCTCGTCTGGCAAAAACAAAAAGGCGAATGGAAGCTGGGTAGTGTCCGTCAAGTTTCGCACATTTTAAAAAGCATATAGTCGGCGGAGGAAGGTTATGTGTTGTTTTGTTGTTGGTTCTTTCGTGAGGGT
>NZ_JAQFIT010000028.1:0-14588 GCF_029504805.1 Ereboglobus sp. PH5-5
CAACCCTCACGAAAGAACCAACAACAAAACAACACATAACCTTCCTCCGCCGGCTATATGCTTTTTAAAATGTGCGAAACTTGACGGACACTACCTTGAACTGCGCGAGCTTGAGCGGCGCGCGCAGGCCGATGAGCTCGATGCCGTTGCGGAGCACGTCGAGCGTGCCGCGCTTGTCGAGTTCGGCGCGCAGGCGGTTGAGCACGGTGTCGCCGGCGGCGGTGCCGTGGTTTTTGGCAAGAATTTTCCACGCGTCGGGCTGGGTTTGTTGCAGCCATTCGAGTGTGTCGGACGGGAACAGCGCGCGAGCGCGGTCGTAGCGCGCGGCATCGCCCTCCGCGTAGAGCCAGTCGTGCGCGGCGAGGTGCGCGCAGATTTCGTTTTCGAAGGAGATTTCTTTGTGGAGGCTCATGGGGATTCCTTTGGGTTTCTACTGAAAGGTTTCACGCGGAGGCGCGGAGAACGCGGAGAATTGCCCAAGGCCGCCCGCTCCGGGGCGAGTTCCTTTTGCACGCTGCTGATGAAAATGCGGAGGGGTGTCATGGTGGCTACAATGAAAACAGCTCAAACAAACGAAACTCTTGAGATGAGATTTTAGGATTAAGCTGCCTTAGTTTTCTTTTATTTATGATATTAGCTGGGCTCAATATTTTTTTAAAATGCAAATCGCTAATCCAATCCGAATTCCATATTTTTGTTTTAGCATCCTTGACCAAACAACATAACGGCTCAGAGAAAATAAGCTTATTCCCATGAAAATATGAAATTCTCTGTAGCCACAGTTGCAGATGCCCTGTATTGGGCACGCGCTTGAATCGATTATTGATATTGTTCAAAATAAAAACGCGCGTCGATTTATCCTTAATTGTGAAAATAAGATTACTCAAAATTGCAGATGAAATTGCATATGTCTTGGGATTGTGGATAGCGATGTCTGTTATTAATGCAATCAATGGAATTGGATTATATTTCGGATTCCTTGTTTTTTGAAGTTCCACATAAAAGTTATCCAATGCGCGCAATAGACTTCCAGAGTTCGGGTGTTCCGTTGAAAAATTATGAATCAAAACCAAGTGTTTTTGTAAATTTTCATCAGACTGCTTCCTTATTATCCATTCAATTTTGTCAGCCTTCAGTGAGTTTCTAACAACTTCGTTGGTGGCTCCTGTTTTTGATGGATGCAATTTCATTCCAAGGGAATACATGGTCTCAGATATTGCTTTGAGAATTTCGAGAGACTGCTCAGGATTATTTGTAAAGACTCGATAATCATCTCGATATCGAAGGATCATGTATTCTGTGATACTCAGGTTTTTTAATTTTTCTGACAAGATACTGTCTGCGTATCCTAAAATTATTTCAGAGATAAAATCTGATAAAACAGAACCCTGCGGAATGCCATTGGTTTGCCCGTAATTCATGTCTTGAAAATGACGATCAATCACATTCCCAATAAATTTTTTAGCATTCCTATTTTTCTTCTTTTTCATTTCATCTTGCCGATGTAATGCCCACGCAATCGCATGGGTATATATACACCCATAGCAATCGGTTAAATCTGTTTGCGCAAGATATTCATATTGCAAAGAAAGTTCAAGTGATTGTTGTTCAATCTCTTGCCACCATTGTAAGATTTGTTCGGCTTTATCTTTTTTTCTTGTTAAGGATTCAACTGGAATGCTGATGGATTTAATTTTTGGGTTTGCCGAAAACAATTCGAATCGATTCCTTATCAATTTCCACGCATCCTTGCTTGTAATTTCACGAACCATGGACACATACAACGCCGGATGGATTAACTTAAACGGCCGCCATGCAAATTTTCCGTCCTTGTTAGTAACTATTGTATGATTTACGTCGTCGTGGTCGCAAGGCTTTGATGCAAGCACATTTGATAATTTATTCGCCTCAAGATAACGATTTGTTTCAGATAATATTTTTTTAAAATCAAAATATGGTGGTAAATCGACATTGCAATAACTCTCGGCCTTGAGAAAAAACTTCCTTGCTTCACGCCAGGACATTTCGATTACAGTTCTTCGTTGTGGCTTTGTGTTCATCGTAAAACGACTCTTAATTGTGCGCGTCAATTTGCCCCGTGACGGCGGCGGAGATTAGGGCGGTGCGGCGTTCTTGGAGGAGGTCGATGGCACATTGGGCTTCGGCGATCAGGGCACCGAATTTGGCGGTTGCGGTGTCGAGAACCCCAGCTATCTCATCAGCTTCTTTTCTCGGAGGTGCGGCAAACCGGATATTTCCCAAACGTTCAGTGTTTAGAATACGGAGAACATTGCCCGTGGAGGTTACTTCCAATTCTGTTTTTGCAGACTGAAGCGCATAGTAAAAATAGCGGGAGCATTGCTGAAATTCAGCGGCGGTGATTTGTTGGTTTGTCGATACACTACAATCTGTAAAACCCAATTTCCCAATAGTTCCAATGCAGCAAATTAAAGTAGAGAACGGTTTAATATGCCGCACATAGCCCCATCCTTTTTCGGTTAGAAACTTTGATGCATGCGTTGGCTTTCCCGATTCATCCAAGTCTTCAGGTCGTATCCAAGGAAATCCTTCATCGTCTGCATAATTATCACGATCTTCAGTTGGTGGAGTGATTCCTGTTGTGAGTGTTGCTAGATGTTTTAATGCCTTCACTTCCCAATGCGCCGGCACATCACCGAGCCAGGGGATGCCGGAGGGTTTTAGGGGGGCTTGGGGGTTGAGGCCGCGGGTGACGGCTTGGGAGATGACGGCTTGGCGTTTTTCTTTCAGCAGTTCCATCAGCCGCCGCTGCTCCGCCACCAACGCATCTATCTTCCCCGTCTCCCGATCCAAAAACTCCGCGATTTGCGTTTGCTCGGGGAGTGGGGGAAATGGAATGCCAAAGGAACCCAGTTCATCGGCTGATAATTCAAGAAATGTGGTTCCTTTTCCTCTGATATTAAGCTCCTTCGTGCTGATACTGAGAAGATAGGCGAAAAATTTGGAATTACTGTCTGCTCTTGGGACGAGCGTCTTACATCCCTGATTTGTGCTCATGGGAATGCCCGCAATGGCGAGTGAACCGATTGGTGCGCGTGTTGAGAGAATTATAGAACCAGCGGGGGCAAGGCTCGTGTTACACGAATTAAGTCCGTCTTGAGTTATTTTACGTTGTGTGTCGTATATATATATTGACGGCAGTTTGCTCAAGTCGGCGGGTGTCGCCCAGGGTATATTGCCATCCCAATATAAATCGTTTTCAGATTTCGGAGTAGAGCCGCCCAATATCTGAAAGCAGCGCTTCAACGCTGACACCTCCCAATGCGCCGGGACGTCGCCGAGCCAGTCGACGCCGGAGGGTTTGTAGTTTGGATATTTGGGGAAGCTCATGGATGTAAATCTTTCTCCGCGTTCTCCGCGCCTCCGCGTGAGTCCTCTTCTCCCCCCGCACGGATTTGATTCACGCGGAGGCGCGGAGACGCGGAGGCGGGGAGGTCGTTGACAATGCGACGCAGCCCTTCCTTGAGTGTTGCGGCACCGAAATTAATCAGCAGTCCGACCCGCAAATCCATGAGCCGTAAATACGTCTGGAGCTGCTTGAAATGAACGGGCGCGAGGTGCTCGACAGATTTCAGTTCGACAAGCACACGCTGCTCAACCAGGAGGTCGGCGCGGAAGGCATCATCAAAGAGCATGTTGTCGTAGCTGAAACGGATATTTTTTTGGCATTCGACGTGAAACCCCTGTTTTTCGAGGGCGCGGGCGAGAATCATTTCGTAAACGGATTCGAGCAAGCCGGGGCCGAGGTCGATGTGAATGCGCATCGCGGTGTCGATAATGGCTCCCGTAATGTCGTCGAGTTTGAGGTTCGGGCGCCCCGGGGCGAGATAGGGAGGAGACGGTTCGTATGTCGTCATGCTGAAAGGTCTCCGATGAGTTTGAGAATTTTGTCGGTGGTGGTTTTCAGGTCGGCGTCGATTTCGGCGAGGGGGCGCGGGGGCGTGAAAACATAAAAGTGGCGGTTGAAGGGGATTTCGTAGCCGGTCTTGGTTTTGTCGTGGTCGATCCAGGCGTCCGACGCATGCGGGAGGACTTCGCGTTTGAAGTAGGTTTCCACATCCTCGGAGAGCGGGACGTTTTCGGTGTCGCGCAGCGCGGTGTCGGCAACGGGTTTGCCCTTTGCCTTGCCCTTTTGGCCGAGGACAACGGCGCCCTTGGGGTCGCGCTGGGGGCGCTCGACGGTGATGGTGCGGTAGCCGAAGTCCGTGTTTTTGAAGATGCGCGATATGGGGACGCCGTCGCGGGTGAGTTTTTTGCAGTCGCCAAAGATTTGGGTGATGTCGGCGATGTGCGCGGCGGAGAGCTCCTTGCGTTTTGAGCCGAGGCTTTTGCGCATTTTCTGCCAGAAGGCTGAGGCGTCGATGAGCTGGACCTTGCCCTTGCGTTGCGGGGTTTTGCGGTTGCTGAGGATCCAGATGTAGGTGGCGATGCCGGTGTTGTAAAACATGTCGGAGGGGAGGGCGACGATGGCCTCGACGAGGTCGTTTTCGAGGACATGACGGCGGATTTCGCTTTCGCCGGAGCCGGCGCCGCCGGTGAAGAGCGGGGAGCCGTTGAGGACGATGCCGAAGCGGGAGCCGCCGTCGCGGGCGGGGCGCATTTTGGAGAGGAGGTGCAGGAGGAAGAGGAGCGAGCCGTCGGAGACGCGCGGGAGGCCGGGGCCGAAGCGGCCGTTGTGGCCTTTGGTCGCGGCTTCGTCGCGGATGGTCTTTTCGATTTTCTTCCACTCGACGCCGAAGGGGGGATTGGAAAGGGCGTAGTCGAATTGTTTGCCGGGGAGCTGGTCGTCGGAGAGGGTGTTGCCGAAGGTGATGTTGGCGATGTCCTGGCCCTTGATGAGCATGTCGGCCTTGCAGATGGCGTAGGATTCGGGGTTGAGCTCCTGGCCGAACATGACGAGGCGGGCGTCGGGGTTTTGGGCGGTGATGTGCTCGCCGGCGACGCTGAGCATGCCGCCGGTGCCGGCGGTGGGGTCGTAGATGGAGCGCACGATGCCGGGCTTGGCGAGGGCGTCGTCGTCCTCGATGAAGAGCAGGTCAACCATGAGGCGGATGACGTCGCGCGGGGTGAAGTGCTCGCCGGCGGTTTCGTTGGAGAGCTCGGAGAATTTGCGGATGAGCTCCTCGAAGACGGTGCCCATTTGGGCGTTGGAGACGCGGTCGGGGTGGAGGTCGGCGTTGGCGAATTTTTCGGTGACGAGGTAGAGCAGGCCGGCCTTGTGGAGGCGGTCGATCTGGGTGTGGAATTCGAAGCGGTCGAAGATGTCGCGGACGGAGGGGGAGAAGGCGTCGAGGTATTTGCGGAGGTTTTCGGCGATGTGGTCCTGGTCGCCCATGAGTTTTTTGAGGTCGAGGGGCGAGGTGTTGTGGAAGGCGAGCCCGGTGATGCGTTCGAGGAACGGGGCGGGGTTGAGCCCGGCCTTGGCGCGCTTGTCGTGCTCGGCGAGGACGGCGGGTTTGGTTTTTTCGAGGACGCAGTCGATGCGCCGCAGGACGGTGAAGGGGAGGATGACTTTGCCGTAGTCGGATTGCTTGTAATCGCCGCGAAGGAGATCGGCGACGGACCAGAGGAGCGAGGAAAGGTTGGTTTCGGACATGAGGGAATGGGTAGCGGACACATTTGCAGGCAAAGCGGATTTGGGTGCGACAAAAAACAGCAAATGAAGCGAAGTTTGCGCGGGGGGAATTCGATGGCGCGACCACGGGGCGAAACAATGGAAACGCATGCGGACAAGGAGGGGTTTTCAAAAATAGCAATGAACTCCGTCCGCATCGCGGCTTGACCGCGCTTTGCGCAATTCGTTTTGTTGCGGGCGTATTTTTATGCTGTCCCCGTAGCTCAACTGGATAGAGCAGCGGTTTCCTAAACCGCGCATCCCGGTTCAAGTCCGGGCGGGGGCGCCAAATGGGAAAGCTCCATGCTCCAGCAATTTGTCAGCTGGCAGGATGCGCCACGAATTCAGCCGCCGCACTCATGAAACATCACGCCAAAGCAACCGCCGCGCTCGTCCGCAAACTCGGACGCGACCGCGTCGCCACATCCGGCGACGCGCTTTTCCGCGCGTCGTTCGACGGCAGCAAACTCTCGTTTCTTCCCGAGGCCGTCATACGCCCGCGCAAGCGTGATGATATTTCCGCCGCGCTCGCGCTTGCCAACAAACACCGCGTGCCCGTCACCGTGCGCGGCGGCGGCACCTCGCTCACCGGCTCCGGCTCGCCCGTGCGCGGCGGCTGGGTGCTCGACCTCTCCAAGTGGAACCGCATCCGCATCGACGCCGACGCCGGGCTCGCCCGCGCGCAGGCCGGCGCGCTCGTCGCCGACATCCAGGCCGCCGCCGAAAACGCCGGCTGGTTTTACCCGCCCGATCCCGCGTCGAAAAAATACTGCACCATCGGCGGCAACATCGCCTGCAACGCCGGCGGCATGCACGGCGGGCGCTACGGCGTGACGCGCGACTTCGTCCTCGCGCTGCGCGGCCACCTGCCCACCGGCGAATACGTCGAGTGGGGCGCGGCCACGAAAAAGTTTTCCGCCGGCTTCAACCTGCGCGACCTCTGGATCGGCGCGGAGGGCATGCTCGGCGTTGTCACCGAGGCCGTGCTCAAGCTCATCCCCAAACCCGCCGAACGCTGGACGCTCCTCACCGCGTTCCCCGACGAAGTCGCCGCGTTCCGCGCCATCCGCGCGCTTTTCGCGCAGCGCGTGCAACCGGCAATCTGCGAGTTCCTCGACCGTCACAGCGTGCAATGCGCCGAGGCCAAAACCGGCAAAACCGTTTTCGCCGGCCAGCCCGGAAAACCCGTCATCCTCATCGAGCTCGCCGGCTCGCCAAACGAACTCGCCGACACCAAGCCCGCCGTGCTCGCCTGGGCCGCCGCGCACGCGCAGGCGTTTCGCGAGGCGCGCGACCGCGACGAGGCCGAGGAACTCTGGACCGTGCGCCGCAAATGCTCCGGCGCCATGTTCGCGCTCGGCGACTCCAAGCTCAACGAGGACATCGTCGTGCCGCTCGCGAACTACGAAAAGTTCGCCGTCTTTCTCGACAAACTCCGCAAAAAATCGCGCCTCCCCATCCCGACCTTCGGCCACCTCGCCGACGGCAACCTGCACGTGAACATCATGTATCACCGCGAAAACCGCGCCGAGTATTTGCGCGCGGAAAAGGCGGTCTGCGAACTTATGAAAGGCGTCGTCGCGCTCGGCGGCGCGATCTCGGGCGAGCACGGCATCGGCCTCGCCAAAACGCCCTTCCTGCGCCTGCAACACACGCCCGCGCAAATCAAGGCCATGCGCGCCGTCAAGGACGCGCTCGACCCGAACGGCATCCTCAACCCCGGCAAAATGTTCACCCTCTTCAAAGTCTGGGAGCACACGCGTTTGAACATCGAGCTCCCCTGGGACCATAAATGAAAAGAGTGAAGAGTGAAAAATGAAGGGTGAAAAAATGAGGTCCAATGCAAAGTTTGTTTCTGTTTTTCACTCTTCATTTTTCACCCTTCACGTTTCCTCCCCATGGCTGCTGAACGCATAGACAAATGGCTCTGGGCCGTGCGGCTTTTCAAAACGCGCGCGCTTGCCACCGACGCGTGCAAGGCGGGTAGCGTCGAGATCGGCGGCCATGCCGTGAAACCCTCGCGCGATGTTCGCGCCGGCGAGACGATTCACGTCAAGCAAGGCCTGATCCTGCGCACGCTGCGCGTCGTCGATATTCCGCGAAGCCGCGTCGGCGCGAAACTCGTGGCGACCTATTGCGAAGACCTCACGCCGCCGTCGGAATTTGAAAAAGTGAAGGAGCAGCGCGTGCAACAAACCCTCGCCCGCGCCAAGGGCTCCGGACGCCCCACCAAACGCGACCGCCGCGCACTGGATCGATTTTTCGGAACGTAAAAATTAGCTTACAATAACCAATCAAGCATGACTCCAAATCGATACCTTCACTGCTCGTATAATATATGAGTTACTTCTAGTATCTCAGCGACCGCAAAGATGCGCCGCGACAGTTTCGGATGTTGGTGTTGACACCTGCTTCGGCGCTTTTCCGCTCGGGACTATTGGTTTCCCCGCAACAGGTAACAACCAGTCTCCCTCGTGGAGATACATCCAGCCCTCCTTAGTCTCTCGGGGTTCTCGCAAGTCCACCGGCAATCGCCTTCCACCTCTATCTTTAGGCCAACGGTGCGTAATTGCAGAAACGATGAACTCGGTTCGCCGCCATGGCTGCACCAAATAGCACCGCTCGCCCCACCAAACTATCCACATCGGCTGTTCGGCGCGACAAAAGGTGCCATCGGGAAGCTCTTCTTCGAGCCATAGTTCAGTTCCCTCAATGACATAACGTCCGGATCGCTCATACGAATACGGTGCCGAATCCTGTTTCGCTGGAGCTGAATATCGATAATGGAACCGCGCGTCCACACCGAGACTGAGGATGTTCTTGTGGCCCTCATAGAGGAAGTAATACGCTCCGTGCTTGGCTCCTGTGCGAGTCGACACGTTTTGAGTGGCGCACCCAGTCAGTGAAATGACCATAACAAGGCTCAACAATAGTCGCGTCATTTTTTACCAAGCGGTTTATTTAATGAACTGCACTGAGTGCAGCGTTTTTGGAGTGGAATGCAGATTCATTTCTGGAATTCTGGCTCTTTGGCCTCTGGCATTCTATACCTCACACCAGCCACAGCGCCAGCACGCTGGCGGCGACCATGAGGCCGAGGATGGAGGCGGTGTGTTTCACGTAGGCGCGCGAGCCGCAGGCGATCGCGATAATGGCCTTGGCGAGCGTGTTGGCGAGCGAGGCCATGATCACCGCTTGCGCGGCAAGTTGAAGCAGGGTCGCGCCGTCCTTGTGGTTGTTTGCCATCAACAGCGACATGGCGTCGGTGCTTGTGAGGCCGGACAAAAACGCGAGGGGCAGCACGGCGTTGTCCCATCCGAAGTTGGTGACGATTTTTATCAGGAACGCGGCAATCGCGTAGAGCGCGGCGAACTGAATGGAGGTTTTCAGGCTGAGCGGATTGGTGATTGAGGGCGGATGCACCTCGGGCGGGGTGATCGAGCGTTTCGAAAACCAAATCCACGCGGCGTAAAGAACGCCGGGCGCGGCCATGACGAGTATGGGCACGAGCAACGTGAGCAGGAGTTGCTGGTCGATCACGCCAATCATCACCGCGAGTCGCGCATACATGGTCGTGCAGGCAAGCACGACGGCGAAGGCGTAATCAGTGGCGAGCTCGGGCGTGGCCTTGCTGCGTTTGCTGAAGGCAAGCGTGGTGGCGGTGCTTGATGCGAGCCCGCCGAGGAATCCGGTCGCGGCGATGCCGGCCTTGGTGCCGAGCATGCGCATGAGCACGTAGCCCAAAAATCCGATGCCGGAAATCAGCACAACCATCAGCCAGATCGAAAACGGATTGAAGGCGAGATACGGCCCCATGGCGCGGTTGGGCACGAGCGGGAGAATCACGCCGGTGATGGCGACAAATTGCAGCGTGGCGCGGATGTCGGCCGTGGTGAAACGGCTCGTGATGCTGTGCACGGGTTGCTTGATGCCGAGCATCACCATCGTGAACGCGGCCACGACGATCGCGCTTTGCGTGTAGCCCCAGTTGACGAGCGCGCCGATGAGGCACGTGAGCATTGACGAGGCGAAGGTGGTGCCGCCGGGATATCTGTCGGAGGCGCTTTTGATGTGCGCGACCACGAGGTGCGCGCCGATGAGCACCATGACAACGGGGAGCATGGCCGCGATGTAGTTGTCGGAGACAAACGCGGAAAGACAGCCGAGCAGCGACCAGAGCGAGTAGGTGCGCACGCCGCCAAAATCGACCGGCGCCTCCGGCGTCTGCTGGTCGTTCCACTGGCGGATGAGGCCGATGAGCGCGCCGAGGCAGGCGCTGACGAGGACGTGTGTGAGAAAGGGATTCACGGGGATGCGGGATGCGATGTTGTGCCGTGTTTATGGCACAAAAAAACACGGGCGTGAAGACCCGTGTTTCGCGAATGTGCGCATGCGCTGAAATTATTTCGACGGTTTAACCTTGGCCTCGGGGGGCGCGAGCTTGAGCACTTTGAAGCTGGGCGGCGGCGTGGTGTCCACGAGTTCGAGAAACTTTGCGCGGCGTTCGAGAAGGAGTTTGTGCACGGCGGCCTTTTGCCCGGGGGTGAAGCCGAGACTTTCGTCGAGGCGTTCGAGCGTGACGGGCACCATCATGATGACAATGGCCGAGTCGTAGCCCTCCCACAACTTGCTGCGCCCGCGCTGCGGTGCCGGCGTTCCGGCGGGCTGGGGCGGCGGGGGCGGGCGTTCGCGCCAGCGTTTCACATGCTCGCGCTGCTCGGGCGTGAGGATCGGGTCCATTTGATCCCGGAGGCTGTTTTTCATTTGAATGATTTTTTGCCGGAAATCCTCCATTTCGGCGCGAATCTGGCGATAGGCTTCGTCGCGGTGCGCGCTTGCCGCGGCGGGCGCGGAATTGTTGGAGCCGATGGGAGCGTCCTTGACTTCATCAAGTATGCCGGCGGGGGGCGCGTCGATGGTCGGGGTGCGTCCGATCCAAACGCCGGCGCCCACGCCCACGGCAAATCCGATGACGGTAGTCAGTATGAAGGGAAGAATTTTGTTCATGGATTTATGTGCGTGTGCGATGGATGGGCAGTCGGGGTTGCTTAGAATGGGTCGAAGCTCGCCACTTGCTCGGCGAGATCGCGCCAGTCGGCGAGGTTTTTCTCGTTGGTCTGGTTGACGGATTGGGTGTGGAAAAACACAACCGCGGCGAAGCACGCGCAGGCGGTGAGCGCGGAGAGCGTGAAGGGGTTGTGGAAAAACCGCCAAACGCGGGTGTGCGCGGGCTCGGCGTCCTCGTCGGCGAGACGGGCCGCGCGCAGGACGTTGTCCGCAAAGTTGCCGGGCAGGAGACTGGCCGCATAGGCCTGTCTTTGCGCCCAGAGGCGGGGGTCGCGGGTTGGGTCAGTTGGTGTTTTCATAATAGTGTTTCAGTTGTTCACGGGCCCGGTGAAGGCGGGCCTTGAGCGCGACGACGCTCACGCCGGTGATCTCGGCCATCTCGACCTGGCTGCGGCCTTCCTGCGCGAGGGCGATGAGCGCGCGATCCTTGGGCTTGAGTTTGGCGATGGCATGGTTGAGGGCGTCGAGTTCCTCGGTGTCAACGCCGCTGGGTTTGTCAGGAATATCGAGGACGCGTTCCTCGGTTTCGATGGGTGTCAGGAATTTTTGCCAACGCTGGCGGCGGATGTGGTCGATACAGGCGTTGCGCGCGAGGCGGAAGAGCCAGGCTTCGAATTGGGCGGGTTGCACGAGGCGTGGAAGGGCGCGTATCATTTTAATAAAAACAATCTGCGCTAGATCCTCCACGGAGTCGCCGCGGTTGGTGATGGTGTAGATGAAACCAGCCACACGGTGCTGGTATGCGAGTATGAGCGTGCGCTGGGCGTCTTCGTCCCCGGTTTGCGCTTTGCGGACAGTCTCCGTGAGCGCGGCAATATCGTCTGATTCGTTGCGCGCACATGTCGTGTCCGTAGCTTGACGGATGTCGGGCTGCGAAGTTGCGCTTAAATCGACTGGATTTTGCTTGTCCAAGTTGAACGATCTGAAAACGCGAGATTTACGTGCGAAGACGGAGCGCGTCGAGGCGGAATATTCATGTGCAGCCGAATATCTGTTGGGGACCCGATTCGGGCGTGTTTTGGCGGATTTGTTTTATATTTTAATTAATTGAAACAAAACAAGTTATTACATCAAAGGCAGATCGAATCGAAGGTCTCTCGCATTTCATTCTTGGCTCGCGGGCGCATGATTCCGTTTTATCGAGGTTTTCAATTTCTCGATGGCCAAACGCAAACAACCTTCCGATTCCGACGACCAATCCGAATTGCCACTCGACGGCGCAAATGCCGCCAACGACACGTCTCCCGCTTCCGTCCCCGCATCCGGCGCGACCCCGACTGCCGCAGCGGCGGCAACTGATGCCGACGAGGCCTCCGACGCCCCCGATTCCGAGCATCCGCCCGTGCCCAAGGAAAACAGCCCCAACGCCACGCTTGTGCGGCATTACAATTCGTGGTTCCTCGACTACGCCAGCTACGTGATTCTCGACCGCGCCGTGCCGCATATCGACGACGGACTCAAGCCCGTGCAGCGCCGCATTCTCCACACGCTTCACGAAATGGACGACGGCCGTTTCAACAAAGTCGCGAACGTCGTCGGCGCCGCGATGCGTTTCCATCCGCACGGCGACGCCTCCATCGAGGCCGCGCTTGTCGGCATCGCGCAACGCGGCCTGCTCATCGAGCCGCAGGGCAATTTTGGCAACACCCTCACTGGTGACGGCGCCGCCGCCGCGCGTTACATCGAGGCGAGCCTCACGCCTTTCGCGCGCGAGGTTGTTTTCAACGCAAAAACCACCACGTGGCAGCTCAGCTACGACGGACGCGCGAAGGAGCCCGTCACGCTTCCCGTCAAGTTCCCGCTCGTCCTCGCCGAGGGCGCGGAGGGCATCGCGGTCGGTCTTTCCACGCGCATCCTGCCGCACAATTTTAACGACCTTTGCCGCGCCTCCATCAATCACCTTCAGGGAAAAAACTTTCGCATCTTCCCCGATTTCCCGACGGGCGGCATTGCTGATTTTTCCGAATACAACAACGGCGCGCGCGGCGGCAAGGTGAAGATCCGCGCCCGCATTGAGCAGCGCACCAAATACCTGCTCGCCATCACCGAGCTGCCGTTCGGCGTCACCACCACCTCGCTCATCGACTCCATCCTCGGCGCCAACGCCAAGGGCAAGCTCAAGGTCAAGCACGTTGACGACAACACCTCCGACAAGGTCGAAATCCTCGTCCACCTCCCGCAAGGCAGCGATCCCGACCAGGTCATCCAGCAGCTCTACGTGTTCACCAACTGCCAGGTTTCGATCTCGCCCGCCGCCTGCGTCATCGAAACCGACGAGCAAGGAAACGACCGCCCCATATTCCTCTCCGTCCCCGACATCCTCAAGCGTTCGACAGACAAAACTGTTTCGCTTCTCAAACAAGAACTTGAAATCCGCCTCGAAGAGCTCGAAGCCAAATGGCACTGGGATTCGCTCGTGCGCATTTTCATCGAGGAAAAAGTCTACAAGCTCATCGAAACCTGCAAAACTAAGGAAGCCGCCGACGAAGCCATCCGCAAAGGCCTGCAACCCTTCATCAAACGCCTCCGCCGCCCGGTCACCGACGAGGACATCACCAAGCTCGGCGACATCCCCATCAAGCGCACCGCCGCCTACAACCGCTTCAAGGCCGAGGAGGAAATCAAGGGCATCGAAAAGGAAATCTCCGGCACGAAGCACAACCTCAAGCACCTCACCGCCTACGCGGTCAAATGGTTCGAGACGCTTCAGGAAAAATACGGCAAGGGCCGCAAGCGCCGCACCGAGTATGACGAGATCGAGCAAATCAGCCTCGCCGAAGTCGTCTCCGCCAACCAGCGCCTCTACGTGAATCGCGACGAGGGCTTCATCGGCCTGAACTGGCGCCAGCACGAATTCGTGACCGAGTGCACCGTCCTCGACGATGTGCTCTGCTTCATGGCCGACGGCACGATGAAAGTCGCCCGCGTGGCCGACAAGCTCTTCATGGGCCGCAACATCATCCACATTGCGATCATGCCCAAGGAAGGCGACAAACACTTCTACACGATGGTCTATCAGGACAAAAAGACCGGCAAGGCCTTCGCCAAGCGCTTCCAAATCGGCGGAGTGACGCGCGAAAAACTTTACCCCCTCGTATCGAGCGAAGGCTCAAAAGTCGTGTATTTTCACGTCGCGAAAAAAGAAGCCGACATGCCCGCCACGCTCAACATCGAGCTGAGCGGCCGCTGCAGCGCGCGCAAAAAAGAGTTCGAGTTCGACGCCGCCCGCCTGGGCGTCGGCGCCCGCGGCAACAAAGGCCTCACCGTCACCGAATACCCGATCAAACGAGTAAAGGCGGGGTGAGGACGCAGCGCACAAAAAACCCCACTCACCTAAAGAAGGACAACTGGACAACCTCCCAGTATATGGTAATTGCCTTTCATCGCACATTCTGAGGTTACCCCTGATTTGTGGCCAGGAGGTGCAGGCATAACCACAAAAGAAAAAGAAACATGCCAAAAACAAAACCAGCCTACACGCCGGAATTCAAAAACGAGGTGCTCGTCTGATAGGCGAGCACGGGAACGAGCCTCAGGCTCACCGCCGAGCACTTTGGTGTTTCGACCAACAGCTTGAGGGCTTGGCGCGCCTGAGCCCGTCGTTGCCACCGAGCAGGAGCTCCGGCGCCTGCGCCGCGAGAACCGCGCCCTGCAAATGCGCTGCGAAATACTAAAAAAAACGGTGGCCATCTTCAGCGACCCGTCCGCGAACGCTATGCGCTGATAAACCTAAAAAGGAAAATGAAAAAGAGAGCCAGGCGGGGGTAAATGATGTAAGAGCAGGGAGATGGAAACGCCAGCGCCCCCGATTTGCGCTCACCCTGCGGGTGAGCCCTCAAATAACCGTGCAAGTGCCGCCTACCCGCCG
>NZ_JAQFIT010000029.1:0-8678 GCF_029504805.1 Ereboglobus sp. PH5-5
GTGTTCAACGCCGCGAACATGTTCAGCAAGGGCTTCGTCATCGAAGGCGGCGAGGTGCATATCGGCGCCGACAGGCTCAACGACGGGGACGGCGGCCCGCTGGGCGTCGGCGCGATCACCGTCGTGGGCGGCACATTGCGCGGCACCGACGGCGCGGGCAACGACGCGAACCGCACGCTCGTCAACGACATCGTGTTCGCCGGCGACCTGACGGTCGCGGGCACGGGCGCGCTGTCGATCACCGGCGAGGGCACGATCAGCGCGGACTCGACCGTGACCGTCACCGAGGCGAGCGGCACCTTTGTGCTCGGCTCCGAGGGCGGGACGCTCTCCGGCACGAGCAACCTGGTCTTTGAGGGCGATGGAAAGACGGTGGTGGTCTCCGAACTAAACCTTGCCGAGGTGACCGTTTCCGGCTCCCTCACGGAGCTCGACGGCGTGATTAGCGGCACGACAAAGATCATAAAAACCGGCACCGGCACGCTGCTGTTGCTCGCGGAAAACACGCACAGCGGCGGCGTGGCAATGCAAGGCGGCATCACCGGAATCAACAACAACTCCGCGCTGGGCACCGGCACGGCGGTGCTCGGCAGTGGCTCTGCGCCGTTCGACAGCGGCACGCTGCGCCTCGACGCGAACAACCTCTCGCTCGCCAACAACGTCACACTCGCCAGCACCGGCGAAGTGGACACGCAGGCCTTCACCGGCACCCTCACCGGCGTGATCAGCGGCACGGGCAACATCGCCAAGGCCGGCTCGGGCGCGCTCACCCTCACCAACGCCGCCAACACCCACAGCGGCACCATGCTCGTGCAAGCGGGCACACTCGCGCTCGTCGCGAACAACGCCGCCGGCGCCTCGACGATCCATGTCGATTCGGCCGCCCGTGTTGACCTCGCCTACACCGGCAGCCTCGCGAACGCGATGAGCGGCGCGGGCATTGCCGAAGTCAACGGCGACATCCTCGTCACCGGCGGCGCGGCAAACGACGGCTTCAGCGGCACCTGGGCCGTCAACGACACCATGCGCATCGCCGAATCGAACGCGCTCGGCGCCGCGAGCAACGTCGCGCTCCCCGGCCTGCTGCAAACCACCGGCACGGCAGACATCACCCTCAACAACGCCCTCGCCGGCACCGGCACGATACAGTTCAACGGCAGCGGCACGCACGCGTTCGGCTCCGGCGTCGGCACCGCCTTCACCGGCCTCGTGGACGCGCGCGAAGGCGTCTTCACCTGGGACACCGACGCGAGCACGGTCCTCGCCGGCACAACCCTCGCCGCAACCGGCGGCCGCGTTGACATCGCCGCGGGCGCGCAAACCGCGGGCACCCTCGTTGCCAACGGCGGCACCTTTGCCTTCACCGGCACGGCAAACGTCACCGACTTCGCCATCGCCGCGGACAGCGCGGTTCACTTCGACCAGGACAAGCTCACCGCCAAGACGCTCCTGCAACAAGACGAGGCCACGACGGAAACCCTCGTCGTTTCCGCCAACACCTGGACCGGAACCATCGACGACCTGCGCCTCGTGAACAACTCCGGCGCGACCCTCGGCGCCAGCTCGACCCTCGCGGTCAACAGCGGCACCGACGCGCTCGCCATCTACAGCAACACCCTCGCCACGAGCGACAACAAAACCCTGACGCTCGCCCACCAGCTCACCGAGCTCCGGCTCCAGGCCGGCAAAACCCTGGTCCTCGACAGCGACGACGGCACGGCAACCGGCTCGGAATTGCACGCTCTGGTCTCCGGCTCCGGCAGCCTCGAAATCTCGGCGAACAACATGATCACGCTCAGCTCGAGCGCGACCCACACCGGCACGACCACGACGACAAGCGGCACCTTCCGCCTGGACGCGGCGGACGCCATTTACACGAGCGCGCTGCTTGTGAACAACGCCGTGCTCGACACCGGCGCGAACGCGCAAAGCCTGCGCGCCCTGCAAGGCAGCGGCACGATCCACCTCAACAGCGCGCTCACCGTCGAAAGCGGCTCCTACGCAGGCGTGCTCGACGGCGCGGCGACCCTCGAAAAAACCACCGACGCCACGCTCACCCTCTCCGGCAGCAGCGCGCACAGCGGCACCACGCTCGTCACCGCGGGCATCCTGCGCGCAACCAACGCCGGCGCGCTCGGCAGCTCCACGCTCGCGATCAACGCCACCGGCACGGCCGGTCTCTCCGGCATCAACGGCGCGGTCTCGAACGCGCTCACCGGCTCCGGCGAGCTGCGCGTCGTTGACAACGCCGCCGTCAACTACACCGGCAACGCCTCCGCATGGGCGGGCGCGACACACATTGACTCGGGCCGCTTTTACGTGAACAGCGCGTTCGGCTCCGCGGCCTCGCGCATGGACGTTTATTCCGGCGGCACGCTCAGCGGCACCGGCGCGATCACCGGCTACGTTCACATCAACGGCGGCGTCCTGGCCCCCGGCAACAGCCCCGGCCTGACCGCAATCACCGGCACACTCCAGCTCACCAGCGCCACCCTCGATTACGAACTCGGAGGCATCACAAACCCCGGCCACATCGACCAAGTCGCGGCGGGCAACAACGACCGCGCCGACGTGACCGGCGACGTGATTCTTGTTGGCACGAGCACGCTCAACATCACCTCCACGCTCAGCCCGCTCGCCAAGGGCGAATACGACCTGATCCACTATGCGGGATCGCTCACCGGCAACGCCTCAAACCTCGTGATGGGCGCGTTCAACAGCTCGCCCCCGTCCGCCGCCGACGCCGGCAAATACCTCATCAGCACCGCCGAGCCCGGCTACATCAAGTTCCTCTACGACTTCGGCTACTTCACCTACTGGGACGGCGGCGACTCCACCAAGTGGAACGACAGCAGCCTCGACGGCGGCAGCGGCACCTGGTTCGCGCCGAGCGGCAACGCCAGCTACACGGCATGGGCGAGCTCGACGAACGGGGCGCCCAACGGCGAGTGGCTCGACGCCGGCTTCGCGATCTTCCGCGGCGCGTCGGGCACGGTCACGGTGGACAACACCGTCGGATCGGGCACGATTGCCTTCTCCGGCGCGCAGTTCATCACCGACGGCTATCTCATCACCGGCGGCACGCTCACGACCGGCGGCACCGGCGCGGTGGTGCTCAACACAAACCCCTCGGTCAGCGCCACCATCGCCACGCAAATCACCGGCACGCACAACGTGGAAAAAGCCGGCGCGGGCACATTGACGCTCTCCGGCTCGAACACCCACACCGGCACCACCGGCGTCCTCGCCGGCACGCTCGTCATGGCAAACGAGCACGCCCTCGGCGCGAACACGGTGAACCTCGCCGCCAACGCCACGCTGCGCGTCGCCACCGGCAGCATGACTTTCGCCAACGCGATCACCGGCTCCGGCCTCCTGGAAGTCGATCTCGCCAGCGCGACGGACGCCTTTGCCTTCGCCGCCAGCACCGGCACCGCCTTCAGCGGCACGGCGAACTTCAACAACAGCGCGTATCTGCTCAACAACGACACGCTGGCCAACGCCACCGCGAAACTCAACGCCGGCAACACGACCACTGTGGCCACCGGCACGCAGCACATCGGCAACCTCACAGCCAGCGGCGGCGCGCTCGGCTTCACCTATGCCACCGGCACGCAAGCCAACGGCATCATCCGCACCGGCGCGTTCGACGCGATCAGCGGCACGGTCACCATCTCGAACGCCAACCCGTCCACCGGCACGACCGGCCTCTTCGCAAGCACGCTTCTGCAACAGGACGAGGGCCTCTCCGTGCGCCTCCTTAACGCGACGACCGTCAGCAACACCAACCTGACCCTTGCCGGTGGCGCGACCACGACCGCCAACATCCGCGACGGCGCGGTCACCACCGCCACGGCCACCTACACGCAGTCGCTCAACTACACCGGCGGCCTCGCGGTCGATTACGCGCTCACGCAACTCGACCTCGTCGCGAACCAAACCACGACACTCTCCGGCGACGTCGCGACACCCGCCGGCGGCGCGGAACTGCACGCCCAAATCACCGGCGCGGGCAACCTCGCCATCAACGCCACCAACGCGATCACGCTCAACAACGCCGCCAACACCTACACCGGCACGACCTTCATCACCAGCGGCACGCTCATCAGCGGCACGAGCAACGCGCTTGGCAACACCGCCCACCTCGCCGTCACCAGCACCGCCGCCTACAACCTCAACGGCCACACCCAAAACATCGGCGGCGGCAACATCGCCGGGAACCTCGCCGGTTCGGGCAGCCTCGGCCTGGGCGGCATCGTGAGCATCACCAGCACCAACGCCGCCTTCGCCGCCAGCGTCGGCGTCACCGGCACGACCACGATCGCCAACACGCAGGCGCTCGGCACCACCGGCACGATCAACACCACCGGGCAGCTCGTCCTCGACAACGCCACCGGCGCGCTCGCCAAGCAAGTTGCGGGCACCGGCACGGTCTCGCTCACCAACACCTCCAGCGTCGCGCTCACCGGCGCGAACACGCTCTCGGGCGAATGGAACATCGCGCAAAACACCGCGCTGCGCGCCAGCGGCACCGCGAACCTCGGCGCGGCCGACATCACCGCCAACGGTCTTATCACCATCGCGAACGCCGCCGACGAAACCCTCGGCAACAACCTCGCCGGCACGGGCACCCTTGCCAAGGAAAACACCGGCAACCTGACAATCAGCCACTCGAACGCCTTCGCCGGTGCGACGCAAATCGCCAGCGGCACGCTCACCCTCGCCGACCTCGACGGCATCGGCACAAGCACCGTCGCCAACAACGCCACCCTCGACCTCGCCGGCACGGGCACCTTCGCCAACACGATCTCGGGCACCGGCGTGAACCTCGTCTCCGGCTCCGTGAGCCTGCGCGGCACAAACACCGCCTTCACCGGCACGCTCCGCGTCACCGGCACCGCCGACATCACCGACAACGACCAAATCGGCGCAAGCACGGCGCAAGCCGTCATCGCCGCCAATGCGAAACTGGCCACGAGCGCGACCACCTTCATCCACGACCTGACCGGCGCGGGCCTGCTCGCCGTGGACACCGCGAACAAAACCTTCGACTTCGCGGCAAGCGCCGGCAACGCCTTCAGCGGCACCGTTTCCCTTGCGAACACCACGATGCGCCTCGGCCTCTCGAACACCAACGCCTGGGCGCTCGCCAACTCCACCCTGCAACTGCTCGGCGGCTCGACCCTCGCGACCAACTCCGAAACCCGCCGCCTCGGCGGCCTGGACCTGGGCGCGGGAAGCGTGACCGCGATCGACATGACCGCGATCATCCCGGCGCAAGTGCTGCAAACCGGCACGCTCGCCGTGGACAGCGGCGCGAAGATCGCCTTCAACGGCTACACCGGCACCACGCCGGTCATCTCCCCGGCCAACCCCGTCAACTTCCTCGACCAGGACGGCCTGACCGCGCACGCCACGCTGCTCATCGCCACCGACAACCTTCTCACAGACAATGTTCACGTTGCCCTCACGCAGGAAGACGGCGTCACGCCGATTACCTTTGGCCAGCAAATCGACTACGGCGCGGCCATCGCCACCTATAACTACACCGCGCTGACCGGCACCCAGGCGCAAGCCCACTCCGGAACAGTCAGCGGCACCGCCGGCCTCTACTACGACTACCTGCTTACAACCCTCGACATCAAAACCGGCACCACCCTTGTCCTCGACAGCACCGCCGCCACGGACAAGACGCTCTCGGCGCTCATCACCGGCTCGGGCAACCTCGAACTGGTCGCCGGCACCGGCCACATCATCCTGAGCCACAGCAACAGTTACACCGGCACGACCACGCTCACCTCGGGCACGACCATGCTCGACGCCACCGACGCGCTCGGCCAAACCGCGCACCTGACCGTCACCGGCTCCGCCGCGCTCAACCTGAAAAACAACTCGCAGACAATCGGCGGCGGCCAAATCGACGGAAACCTTTACGGCCTGGCGACCGGCAGCCTCGGGCTTGGCGGCATCGTGAACATCACCAGCACCAACGCCTCCTTTGCCGCCAGCGTCGGCGTCACCGGCACGACGACAATCAACAACACCCAGGCGCTCGGCAACACCGGCACGGCAACCGTGACCGGCGAACTCGTCCTCGACAGCGCCACCGGCACGCTCGCCAAGCAAGTCGCGGGCACCGGCACCGTTTCGCTCATCGCCACCTCCAGCGTCGCGCTCACCGGCACGAACACGCTCTCGGGCGAATGGAACGTCGCGCAAGACACCGCGCTGCGCGCCAGCGGCACCGCGAACCTCGGCCTGGCCGACATCCTCCTGGACGGCCTGCTGACCCTCGGCAACACCGCCGACGAAACCCTCGCCAACAACCTCGCCGGCACCGGCACCCTCGCCAAAGAAAACACCGGCAGCCTGACCATCAGCCACTCCAACGCCTTCGCCGGCGCGACGCAAATCGCCGGCGGCACGCTCACCCTCGACGACCTCGACGGCGTCGGCACAAGCACCGTCGCCAACAACGCCACCCTCGACCTCGCCGGCACGGGCACCTTCGCCAACACCATCAGCGGCACCGGCGTGAACCTCGTCTCCGGCAACGTGAGCCTGGGCGGCACCAACACCGCCTTCACCGGCACGCTCCGCGTCACCGGCACCGCCGCCATCACCGACAACGCCGCCATCGGCGGCGCCACCGCGCACGCTGTCATCGCAACCAACGCGAAACTGGCCACGACCGCGACCAGCTTCGAGCACGACCTGACCGGCGCGGGCGTGCTCGCCATCAACTCGGTGAGCGGCACCTTCGACTTCATGGCGACAACCGGCAGCGCCTTCGCCGGCACCGTGACGCTCGACGCCACCGCGCTCACGCTCAACACCAACCACAACACCGAGGCGCTCGCCAACGCCACGCTCCAGCTCAACACCGGCGGCATCCTCCACGCCAACGCCGAAACCCGCCGCATCCACGGCCTGACCCTCAACGGCGGCGCGCTCTGGCTGCCCATGAACGGCGTGGACCCGGTCGAAGTGCTCAACGTCGGCGCGCTCTCCATCGCCGACCTCGGCAGCACGGTGGTCTTTGAAAACTACACCGGCGGCACCACCGCGATTATAGACTCGACCGTCCAGAAAAACTGGCTCGACCAGGACAACCTCACCGACAACGCCACGCTGCTCGTCGCCGCCGACACCCTCGCCGAGGCCGCCCCGCGCCAAATCGCCATCCACAAGGCCGACGGCACCGCGCTGTCCAACGGCCAGACAATCGAGCACGACGAAGTTTACGCCATCTACAACTACACCGCGCAAACCACCGGCAGCGCCAGCGCCCACACCAGCGCCACGCTCGCCGCCGGCCTCTACTACGACTACGTGCTGACCGAGCTCAACGTGAAGCAGGACAAAACCCTGCAACTCACCGACACCGGCGCGACCGACGACACCCTCTCGGCCGCGATCACCGGCGCCGGCAGCGTCACCTTCGCAACCGGCTCGGCCATGACCCTCACCGGCACGAACACCTACACCGGCACCAGCACGCTCGTCACCGGCACCGTGATCGCCGGCGCGGACAACGCCCTCGGCGCCACCAAGCTCATCCTCGTGGAAATCCCCGCCACCTTTGACCTGAACGGCAAGGCGCAAACAATCGCCGAAGGCGGCCGCATCGACGGCCACATCACCGGCTCGGGCACGCTCACCCTCAACGGCGGCACCCTCGCCATCAACAGCGCCAACACCGGCTACAACGCGCAAACCAACATCGCGCTGCCCGCCGCCGTGCACGCCACCGACGCCGGGGCGCTCGGCACCTCGCACGTCCAGCTCGACGGCACGCTCAAAGTTGACGCCACCGGCACGATGCAAAACACCCTCGCCGGCTCCGGCCAGTTCCACGCCTCGAGCGGCGACATCACCCTGGTCAACTCCAGCGCCTCCTTCCACGGCACCGGCACGGTCACCACCGGCCGCCTCACCGCCACCGAAATCGACGCCCTCGGCGACGCGCCGATCAGCGTGGCCGCCGGCGCGACCTTCGGGCAACTCAACATCACCGGCACCCTGCAAAACGCCTTCGCCGGCGAAGGCACGCACCAGCTCGCCAACAGCACGCTCCACCTCGCCAACCCCGCCGCCTACACGATTGCGAACACCGCGCTCGACGCCACCTCCGCGCTCATCCTCGAAACAACCGGCTACGCCTTCGGCAAACTCGACATGAACAACGGCACGCTCGCCTTCGCCAACCTGACCGACCGCGCCACCATCGCCACCCTCGGCACATCGGGCACGTTTATCATGAACGCCAACCTCGCCGCGTTGGACGAAGGCATCAACAACGCCGGCGCCATTGCCAACCACCTCGACATCGCCGACGCCGGCGCGGGCACGCACAACGTCCTCATCGACACCGCCGGCACGCTGCCCTCCGCGCTCAACGCCTCCATCGAACTGATCAGCGTGGACGCCGCGAGCACCGCGACCTTCACCCTCGCGAACAACGCCGCCGGCAAACTCGAGTATGACCTCACCGTCTTCGAACTGGTCCGCGGCGACCTCAGCGACTACACGCCCGACGCGAACATGTGGTATCTCTCGGACCGCAACCTCAGCCACGCCGCCGACGCGATCATCAACACCGCCTCGACGCTCGCCATCGACTGGAACTACTCGCTCGACTCCATCCACCAGCGCCTCGGCGACATCCGCCTCGGCCT
>NZ_JAQFIT010000030.1:0-8074 GCF_029504805.1 Ereboglobus sp. PH5-5
CAGTTGCGCGCCCGCGCCGATCGTGGTCACGCCGGTGTAGGTGTTGGCGCCGAGGAGCGTCCACTCGCTGTTGTCGGCGAGGGTGACGTTGCCGGCGCTGCCGGAGTCACTGATCACGCCGGCAAATTCCACGCCAGTCTCGGTGCTGATGACGGTGAGCGTTTTGTCGCCGAGCTTGATGTCGCCTTCGCCGCGGACGTTTTGCAGGCGCTGGTTGTAGAGGTGGAGGTCGAAGGCCGCGCCGGCGTCGATGATGACACCCGTGCTGCTTGCGATCACGTTGGCGGCGCCGCCCATGACCGTGGTGTTGTCGGTGATGAGGGTCGCGCCGGTGTAGTCGTTGCCGGTGTGCGCGAGGGTGATTTCCTCGCCGCCGACAAAGGTGAAGCCCGCGCCGCCGGTCGTGCCGGTGAGCTTGGCGCTGAGGGTTTTGTCAAGCGAACCGGTCGAGTCGATGATGACGGCCTCGGCGGAGTTGATCGACTCGATGGAGATGAGGCCGTAGTTGAGCAGGATGTCGCCGCCCTGGGTGATGGCGTTGTAGCCGTAGGTGTTCACGCCGACATCGGCGATGCCGCCCTGGTTTCTGAAGGTGATGAGGGTGTTGTCGGTGCCGGAGGCGAGAGCGTTGCCGTCGCTGTCAACGAGGTCGAAGCCAATGCCGTCGGCCGGGCCGCTGATGGTCGACTCAACGATGGTGCGCTTATTGAGCTCGAAGTCGGGCGGGAGGACGTCCACGTCGAAGATGCTGCCGTTGAGTCCGTCGCCGGGGGGGATTGGCGGGTTGATGCCGGAGAGCACCTCGGTGTCCACGCCGATCTTGCTGGCGGCGAGGCCGCCGCTTTCGCTGACTGCGAGGGTTTCGACGGTGAGCTTGTAGGGCGGCAGGCCCGCGGCGGTCGTGTCGGTCTTGACCAGGAATGTGCCGCCGGCCAGGTCGAGGCCGCCGATTTCGCGGTTGGCGTCGAGCGTGGTTTCGCTGCTGGCGTTGAGTTTGAGGGTCGCGTTTTCGAGCGCGCTTTCCGAGGTGGCGAGGTCGAAGACTGTCTTGTTCCCGTATGCGCTGCCCACGCCGACCGTGCCGGTGAACGCCGTGCCCATCGCGGGGTCGAGCGCAAAGGTGACGCTGGGCGCGCTAACCGTCGCCGTGCCGACGAGGTCGAGCAGACCCGCGCCGGTGAGCGGGTTGACGAGCGTGGTCGTGCCGGTAGTGTCGGCGGTGCGCACTTCGAGGATGGCGCCGGCCTCGATGTTCACATCCGAGCCGTTGAGCTGGTATTGCTCCCAATCGACGATGAGCTTGCCGGCGTCCACCGTCGTCATTTGCTGCGCCATGAACGCGCCGGGGTGCGCGTCGATTGTCCAGGTGCCCGCGCCTTGCTTGACGAGCGTGCCGGTGAAGGTCGTGTTGCCGGTCACCGCGTCCGAGTAGAGTTGCTCCGTGCCCGTGTCGCCGTTGAGCGTGAGCAGCGAGGATGCGCCCACGATCCGCAGGTCGCCCGCGAGCGTGCTGCTGTTCCACAGGTTCACTTCGTTCGCCGCGTCGGCGGCCAGGTTGACCGCGTAGGCACCGCCGCTAATCACGCCGCCGATGGTGTTGGTGACGACGACGGCAACGGTGTCGGCGCCCACGCCGATGGTCGCGCCGGTGATCGTGCCGGCGTTCATGATGGTGCCACCCGCGTCAAGGGAGATTCCATAATTACCCTGGATCAGGCCGGTGGACTCATTGGTGATCGTGGCGTGGCCCCCGGCAATGATGCCGGCGCTGTTCGCGCTGATGATCGTGCCGCTGTTGGCAATCGTGCCGCCGCTTCGCAAATCAATCGCCGTGTTGTTTATCGCGCTGATGAGCGCGCCGGCGGCATTTTCCACCACCGTTGGCGCGTTGAGCCCATACCCGTAAACGCCGCGGTCGCCTTTGAGCGTGCCGGTGTTTTGCACCGTGCCGCCGAGAGCGAGCCGCACGGCGGAGCCGGCGCCTTCGATCAGGCCGTCGTTGGTGACCAGGCCGGAGGCGTTTGCAATACTCACGCCGTCGTTGGCGAGGCCACGGATTGTGCCTGCGTTGGTAACCGTGCCGCCGTTGGCAAGAAACACGCCGGTTTGGCCGGAGATTAGGCTGTCGGCAGTCGTGTTGGTGATTTCCGAGGACTGGCCGGCATGGACGCCGTAGCTGCCCGTGCCGACGATCGTGCCGGTGTTGGTCACCGTGCCGCTGCCGGCAATATGCACGCCGGTTCGGTTGCCGTTAATGTAACCGCCGGTGTTTTCCACCCCGGCATTGGTGCCCGAATATACGCCGTCCTCGGTCGTGCCCATGATTGTGCCGTTGGTGTTGCGCACCGTGCCGCCCTCGCCCAGCCACACGCCGTTCATGCCGCCTTGGATTTGGCCGCCGGTGTTTTCAACGACGATGGGGTCGTTTACGGCGATGATGCCGCTGTCGGCGTCGCCGAGGATCGTGCCACTGTTGGTCACCGTGCCGCCGCCGGCAAGATGCACGCCAAAGTCGTCGCCCTTGGCCAGGGCGCCGTGGTTGTTGATGATTGCCGCGGTGTCGCCGGCATAAACGCCCGCAGCGTCATCGCCGAGGAGCGTGCCGCTGTTGACGACCGTGCCGCCGGCGACCATATGCAGGCCGTCGAAGCCGCCCTGAATCAGGCCGCCGTGGTTGTTGGTGATTGTCGCAATCGCGTCGGAATGGACGCCGAAGCCGAGTGAGCCTAGGATCGTGCCGCTGTTGCCCAGCGTGCCTCCGCCGATCATGGACACGCCGGTTTCCCCGCCCTTGATCAGGCTTGTGGCCAGTGTGTTCTCGACCAGCGCGTCCCCGGCAATGGAAAGGCCGGCGCTCGTGCTGCTCGTGCCGGTGATCGAGCCGCGGTTGGTCACCGTGCCGTCGGCGCCGAGTTCCACGCCATATTCGCCGCCTTGGATGCGGCCCGAGTTGGTGAGCGTCGCCTCGTCCTTCACATAAACGCCCGCGCTGCCCGTGCCGATGATCACGCCGCTGCTCGAAATCGAGCTCGTCCCGGCAACGTGAATGCCGGTCGTGCGGCCTTGCACCTGGCCGGAGTTGCTGATGTCCGCATTGGTGGCGGAATAAATGCCGTAGGTGTTCGTGCCGGTGATCACACCGGTGTTGCGCACGCGTCCGCCGCCGTCCATCCACACGCCGATGTTGCCGCCCTGGATTTGGCCGCCGGTGTTTTCAACCACCGCGATTCCGCCCGTGTAAACGCCCACTGAGCTCGCGCCGCTGATCGTGCCGGAGTTGGTGACCGTGCCGCCTTGCTCAATCCTCACGCCCGTGGCCGCGCCGGTGATCACTCCGCCCGCCTTGTTGTCCACGCGCGCCACCGCCCCGTCGATCAACACACCCTGGTCGTTGCCGATGATCGCGCCGGAATTGGCGACCGTGCCACCGGCCTGCAGGTTGACGCCAACCGTCGCGTCGCCGGTGATCACTCCGCCCGCCATGTTGTTCACGAACGCAACCATGCCCTCCGAGTCAATGCCGTAGGACTTGCCGTAAATTTCTCCGCTGTTCACAACCGTTCCCCCGTTGGCCAGGTAAACCGCCGTGTCCGCCTTGATTTCGCCGCCGAGCCGGTTGTCAACCAGCGACGTGTTGTCGTTGCCCGCCATGTAAACGCCGAAACCCTCGCTCGCGATGCTGCCGCCGGAGAGGTTCACGACACTGGCGCCGTTTTGTCCGATATAAACGGCCGCGTCGTCCAGGTTGAGCGTGCTCACGCCAATGGTGCCGGAGTTGGTGATCGTGCTGCCCGCCGCACCCGAGGCACCGTCGAGATACACGCCCGTCCCGCTGCCCCCAATGAGGCCGCGGTTGTTGATGCCCGCCTTTCCGCCAGCCCAGGCGCCGACGCCGGCATCGCCGAGGAGCGTGCCGGTGTTGTCGAGCGTGAGGCCGGCCACCGTCTTGACACCGTTGTCCTTGCCGCTGATCAGCGCGCCGGCGTTGTTGGTGACCGTGGTTTGGCCGGAGGCGTGGCTGTTGTAAATGCCGTCACCGACCAGGCCGATGATCGTGCTGGAGTTGGTGATTGTGGCCTCCAATGAATCCAAGTTTACGCCCGTGTCGCCCCGGATGAGACCCTCGTCGGAATTGCCCACGCTGGCAACGCCCTTCGCGTCCACACCGGCGTCGCCGCCGACGATCGCGCCGGAGTTGGTGACCGTGCCGCCATTCGTGAGACGCACGCCGGCGGTCGTTCCCGAGATCGTGGCGTCATGCCTGTTGTTGATTGTGGCGGTGTCGGCGGCATCCACGCCGAAGCCGACGCCCGCGTTCGTGCCGGTGATGGAGCCGGAGTTGGTGACCGTGCCGCCTTGCACAAGGTTCACGCCTGCGAGGTCGCCGCTGATAAGCGCGCCCTCCTTGTTGGTGATCGCCGCGGTGGCCGTCTCGGAGACCACGCCGATGCCGCCCGCGGATGTGCCCGTAATCGTGCCGGTGTTGGTGACGCTGCCGGCGGAGGCGAGCCGCACGCCGATGGCGCCGCCGCTGATGATGCTTTCCGTGCTGTCGTTGTTGACCGAGGCTCCGCCGCCGGCCACCACGCCGATGCTTGTGGCGGAGGTGCCCGTGATGGAGCTGTGGTTCTTGATGGTGCCGCCGGCCAGCAGGGTGACTCCCGTGGCGCCGCCGATGATCACACCGTGCTCCTCGTTGCGAATGTTGACGGAAGCGTTTGTCGCAAGGATGCCGTTGCTGGCGGCCCCGGTGCCCTTGATGATCGCGTTGTGCGTGTTATGCACCGAGCCGCCGCCGCTTAGCTTGACGCCCGAGGAGGCGCCCTCGATCAGGGCGTTGTTGGTGATCTCGGCGATATTGCCGGCGGTATCAAGGCCGATGCTCGAACCGCGGATCGAGCCGGAGTTGGTAACCGTGCCGCCCTGGGCAATAGACACGCCCGTGGCACCGGTGATGTAGCCGCCCGCGTTGTTCGTGACGAGCGTGGCGTTATTGTTGGAGTAAACACCAAGTTTACTGTCACCATCGATCGTGCCGGAATTCGCGATCGTGCCGCCCGCGTTCAGCCTGACACCGGTGTTGCCACCCCGAATCAGGCCGCCGACGTTGTTGGTCACCAACATGGCGTTGTTGCCGGAAGCGACCCCATACATGCCAGTGCCGCGAATCGTGCCGGAGTTCTCGACCGTGCCGCCGGCAGTCAGCCAAACGGCGCTGTTGCCGGAGATGGAGCCGCCGGTGGTGTTGCTCACGAGCGTGGCATTGTTGAAGGAATAAACTGCAGGCGAAGAACTACCGTTAATCCTGCCCGCATTCGCGACCGTGCCACCGGCGTTCAGCGTGATGCCGGAGCCTTTGGAGGAAATGTTGCCGCCCGCGTTGTTCGTGACGAGCGTGGCGTTGTTGTTGGAATAGATTCCCGCCCCAAAAGTGCCACCGGCAATCGAACCGGAGTTGGTGACCGTGCCGCCCTGGGCAAGATTGATGCCGTAGGAGCCGCCGGTGATGACGCCGCCGGCGGCGTTAGTGACGGCGATGGCGGCGTTTTTCGCCTCCACGCCGGTGTCGGACGTGCCGGTGATGGTGCCGGAGTTGCCGAGCGAGCCGGTGCCCTCGAAGGAAATGCCGACGAGGCTGCCGACGGGCGCGAGGGTGTTGGTGTAAACATAACCGTTCGCCAGGGTCAGCGCCGTGCCGGTGACATTGATGCTGCCCGTGCCAGTAAGCGTGGAATTGATTTCGAGGTAAACGCCGCGGTTGCCGGTGATCGCGCCGTCGTTGCGCACGGTGGTGTTGCCGCCCGCGTAAACGCCGCCTTCGATGGTGGCTCCCGCGGTGTTGGAGACAAGGGCCGTGCCCGCGTCGACGCGCACGCCGTAGCCGGTGGCGCCGGAAATGGTGCCGGAGTTGGTGACGGTGCCGCCGGACGTGAGAAGCACGGCATTGTTGGCGCCTTGAATCACGCCGTCCACTTTGTTGTCAACGAGTATGCTGACTTCGCCATAGACGCCGCTGCTACTGGTGCTGTTGCCTGTGATCGTGCCGGAATTGATCACCGTGCCGCCGTTGAGCAGCGAAACGCCGCCGCCGCCCTGAATCACGCCGCCAGTGGAGTTGGATACGAGCGCGGTGGCACCGACAATGCGAACGCCGTAGTTTGTGTTGCCGCTACTACTCATAATGGTGCCGGAATTGAACACGGTGCCGCCGGACGCGAGATACACGCCCCTGCCGGCGGTGCTTTGAAGCACGCCGCCCGCCTTGTTGTCGACGAGGATGCTGGCGGCGCCATGGACGGCGGGGTTGCTGTTGCCTGTGATCGTGCCGGAATTGCGGACCGTGCCGCCGTTGAACAGTTCAACGCCGCCGTTGCCCCGAATCACGCCGCCGACGGTGTTGGAAATGAGCACGGCGGAGCCGGTGCCGGAAACCGCATAGTTGCCGCCCGTGCTGGAAATCGTGCCGGAATTGGTGACGGTGCCGCCGGCGGCGAGTTGCACGCCGTAGGTGCCGCCCGAGATGTCGCCGCCAGTGGCATTGTTCACGAGTGTGTCGTTGCTGTTGGAATAAACGCCGACGCTCGCGCCGGTGATACTGCCGGAATTGCGCACTTCGCCGCCGACGAGTTGCACACCGTAGGTGCCGCCGGTGATGAGGCCGCCGGAGAGATTATTGAGGAGCGCGTCCGAACTGGCGAAACCAACGCCGGTGCGGCCTGCGCGGATCGTGCCGGTATTGGTGATCGTGCCGCCGCCCATAAGATAAGCGCCCCCCGCGTTTATGCCATCAATAAGGCCGCTGTTGGTGAGCGCACCCGATGCGCCAAAAATGGTCACGCCATAGTCACCACCCAAAATCGTGCCGGAGTTGGCGACCGTGCCGCCGCTGTTGAGTCGCACGCCGCGCTCAACACCGGCGATGAGTCCACCGGTGGCGTTGCTAACGAGCGTGGCAATGTTGTCGGAATAAACGCCGGCACCGCCGACGGCGGTGGCGCGGATCGTGCCGACGTTGGTGACAATGCCGCCATTCACGAGACTCACGCCGTAGGTGCCGCCAGTGATGACGCCAGCCGAAGCATTGTCGATCAGGGTGTTGATGTTATTGGACAGGATGCCAACGCTGCCAGTGCTGGTAATGGCGCCGACATTGCGCACCGTGCCACCGCCATTGAGCCACACGGCCCTGTTAGCGCTTTGAATCACACCACCCGCATTGTTGTCGACGCGGATGCTGGTCTGGCCATAGACGGCGCTGGAAGAGCTGATGCTATTACCGATAATCGTGCCGGAATTGAGCACCGTGCCGCCGACGGCAAACGAAATGCCTCCCTCTCCCCGGATCAACCCGGCGCTGTTTATCAAACTGCTGGCGGAAGAATTCACCGCGTAGTTGGACAATCCATCCGCAAGGGCGCCTGAGTCGATTCGCAACTCCACGCCGGCAACCGAAATAGTCACGGCTGGGCCCCCGGTAACAGACCCGGAACTCAGGACATGCGTGCCAGGGGCGCTGGCGTTATAGTTGGTGGTTCCACTGGTAATGGGAATTGTCTGCGCGGACAATTGCCCGGCAAAAACCGCGAGTGCCGCGGACAGGCAAAGCGCGAGGAGGCCTCGCGCACGGTTGCGAACCAGTTGGTGTGGCTTAACGTGATTTAGCATGTTCATAAAACTGAATAAAGTGCCGGTAAAAAAAATATAATTATCACGGCTAATATTGCAGGGAAAATCCATTGGCAATTATCTATTTTGAGAAAATGAAAACCATTTTCATGCACTGGAGGAAAGCCCTCGGTTGAGTTGCGAAAAGAATACGAAGCAACGCATAATGACGGAGCCCTGCACGGGGAAAGCACCCCGCCGCATAAAGGCCAAAGCTCACTCGCAAGTGGCATCCAGCCCACGATATCAATCCCATGGGGTATAAAAAGGGCGCCTCACGCGGCGCCCTTTTAACATATATTATTCGCGGGGAATTTCTTACCAGGCGCGGCGGTAGCCGAGGCTCAGCGACCAGGGCCGCTCGTAGTCCGAGGCCTTGTTGTATTCATAGTCAAAATACACCTGGCTT
>NZ_JAQFIT010000031.1:0-7338 GCF_029504805.1 Ereboglobus sp. PH5-5
CGCGTCGAAGCGCCACGCATATTATAAGTCCCTGTTGATTTTATCGATTTCCGCGTCGAGTTGTGCGCGGGTGATAAACCGTGGCGGCGGTATGCAAAGGAGTCTGCCTATGAAGGCATGCAGCCTTATCCGGAACTTGAGGAAGGCGCTTTGATTCTCCGGCGCGTTGAAAAAATCCTCCAAGGGGTGCCGATCAGGCGGGTCGTTGGGCGGTGGTGTCATAAATGATTTAAATGAGCGCTGTTTTGGCGCGGGCCAGTTGCGCGTTTCCGAATCGTGCGCGGCGAGTGTTTTCACGGGAAATTGCATGGCAAGGATAAACTACTATTGATGTCCTATTATTCATGGGTGACTCCTTATGCCATTTTTGCCAGTGTGCCCGCATGAAGTCCGGTGAAAAACGCCGCGCCGAGAGGCGCAAACACAAGAAGGAGCTCTCCGAGAAGCTCGGACGGCTGATTGCCGCCGAGCGCAAGAAAATCGGCCTCAACCAGGACGATTTCGCGCACGAGGCCGGCATCCACCGCTCCTACATCGGTTTCATCGAGCGCGGGCAGCGCACCATCACTGTCGCCCTGCTCGCCGATGTGTGCCGGGCGCTGGGCAAGCCTCCGTCAACACTGCTCAAAAAGCTGAAGCTTTGATCGCAGCCGGCGGCGCGGGCACGCCCGCGGTTGCGTCCAGGGCAAATCACCGGCGCGTGCCCGGCGACGGGATGTGATTCAGGAGTTTCGTAAACTCCCGGTAGAGCATATCCCTGAAAACCTTGGCGTTGATCGCGTCGATCATGTCGAGGCGATTGGCGAGCATGTTGGCTGTCAGGCCCTCCCTGTAAAAGGCGAGCTTCACCGGATCGCCTCCGCTCAAGTGAGGCATGAAAATGGTCCGTCCGGGCGGGTGTTCGGGGTATTTCGCGCGCGGCGAATCATCGTCCGCTCTTCTGATTTGAAAGAATGTGGCCCAGGGAAATGCGTTTTTGAGATCGAGCCAGCATTTGGTGTTGGCGTGGCCACCATCGACGGGGACGATCAAAATGAGTTTGGTGCCAGTTTCGTTGCAGAATGCCTCGAAGTCAAATTTGCCGATAAACACATCCAGGATTGCGTCTATTACAGCGAAGCCACCCTCGAAGTCGGCGATGATATTTTTTCCTTCGCGCAGGGAATCGAAAAGCAAGTCCTGGTTTTCAAAGCGATCTATCTTGAGGCGGTTGGGGATTGTCTCGGGGAAAATTTTTACGAGTTCCCCACTGATTGAATCGGCGTTGTGCAGGAGAAATTTGTGACCGAGGTTTTTCAGGTATTCGTAGAGATGCGCGCAGCAAAAAGTTTTGCCGAGGGCGCCCTTGCTCTGGATGAAAAAGATGGCGGTGTTTTTCGTTTGGTTTTTGCAAGCGCCGACGGACGCGTCGCCGGCGGCGCTGTCCTGAGGGACAATTTTGAAATCGCGGAGCGCCCTGGCGACTTCCGCGTTCAGTTGCGAGCGGGTGATCAACTGTCGCGGGGTGATTCCGAGGAGTTTTCCGATATGCGCATACAGTCGCTCGCGGCGCGTGGGAACGTGTTTTTTGTTGTCCGGCGTGGCGGATGTGTCCGCCGGCGAGATGGAGTGCTGGGTCATGATGGTTGTGGTTGGAATTGTGCGGGGCGAGACATGCGTGAGTGTTTCATCGCAGGTTCCGATGGCAAGAAGATACTACTATTGATAGCTTACTCTTGATGGATTGATGTGACGACGTTTTCACGACCGGCTTCGCATAAACCCCGGTCAAAAACCGCCCGCCTCGCGGCTCGCGGAATTGTTTCCGCAAAGCCGGTCGGCGGGCGGTTTGTCAGTCTGCGCGCCTACTCAAATGTCGGCGGTATTTCACCGTGAATCGAAGCGAGCAGGTGCGCCAGGGTTGGCGCGTAGTCCGACTTGGAGCCTTTCACCCTCCATCCATTTTTTGGAGTGAAAACGATGATGTGTTTTCCGTCATGGATGATCGTTCTGCCGCTGACATCAAGGACCGCCTCGGCGACTCCGGCCTCAAGAAGCGTTTCGTAGTCGTTGGTGCGGGTGCCCCTGTTCATCGTCGTCAAGGCGGTGATCGTGCGCGCTTGGGCGTCGGTGACGTCGATGTCGTTGTCGAGTTGACGGAAGCCTTCCTCGGCGGCGTTGGCGTCATCGGCCTCGGTTTCGTGTTTTCCATAGATATGGATGCTGCGGAGGCCGCGCAGGAGCGCGATGGGAACGGGCACGGTGCGCCCGGAGGGTTGTATCAATTTTATGATACATGGTTTGGTGCTTGTCATTTTTTCGGGTGTCTTCGCCCACGAACCCTTCAGCCGAAATTTCGGATGAATACAAAAAGCCGCGCGCAAGGACGCCCGCGGGGCAAATCATGCGGGAGCCGCGGCCCGAAGGACCGCGGCTCCCGTGTTGCCACATCAGCTCAGATGCAATCGTCCGGAAGCGGCAAAAGCTCCACCCATCCGAACGTCTCGATGATTTTTTCCTTCGCGATGCGCCGTTTCACCGCCGGCAGTTTTCCGAACTCATCCGCCTCCGGCCATGTCCCCGAGGTGAAAGCTCCAAACCTGTCGGTGACGAAGGAATAAAAGGGATTCACGCCCTGAGACGGCGGCGATTCCATCTCGACGATTTTGTCCAGGAGGTTGTTGACGATGACACTTTCGGCTTTCGTCAGCCCGGTGGTTTCCGTCGCGTCAGCGTCCGCCTCGACCCACTGGAAGGCGTCCTCGATTTTATCCGCCTTCCAGATGGCCCTCAAAATCGCCGGAAGGCGCAGCCACACCTCGTGGGAGATTTCGCGCTCGAGCCTGGTTCTGGCGTGGAAGTAGGCGTCAACCTGCCATTCGATGTCGGGCTGGTCCGGCAGCGCGTCGAAGAACTCTCGAAATGATTCAAGGAACGCTTGGTCAAGACTGCCATGCTTGTGCTCGGGCCGTCGCAAGGCGCCATGTTCATCGGGACGGATTTCGACGAGCGCGTGGGTGACGCCACCGTCCCCCGTGAGCGATTTGCCCTCAAGGAAGGTGCGGACCTCGCTGGCAAGCTCCTCGCGTGTCATCGTGGTGTAGAGCGAGGATGCGATGAGGTTGAGCACCTCGTGACGGCGCACGAGTATCCAGCGATCCTCGGTCGTGGATTCATCCGGGGGAGCCTTGAGGTTCTCCCTCATCGCGATGATCATGGCGTCGATTGATTTGTATGGCACGACGCAGCCGGTATAGGCCCAGCCCTCGTCGGGAGTGAAGTCTATCGCGATGCCGTAGAGCCGGGTAAACGCGGTGCCATCCGCGCTGATGGTGAGTGTGTCGAAGCGCAACTCCAATGCCGCGTCGCGGTCGGAGCGTTTCGTCCCGGGGTCCGGAGAGACGATGCGTTCGAGCGTTTTGACTTGGGCGGCTGTCGGAGTGAATCCGTCGAACATGGCGGCCTTCGTGAGGGCGGCGCGGCGCTCGCCGCCGGTTGATGTTTGCGCGGTTTGGGCCGCGCGAAAAAGGCGCAGGAATCCCTCAGGCGCCAGTTTGATTTCCCCTGTTTCGGTGACGAACTTCAGGGGGACGTTGTGTTGTATATTCATGTGTTTGAGAAAGCCCCCGCACGAACCCCACCGCCGCGGATTGCGGACGGTTATAAAAGAGCCATGCAAGGGGCATTTTCCGCACACACACAACGCCGGAACCGGAGCGCAACGCGCGACTCTTCCGGCATGCCGCAACGCAATAACGCACATCGGAACGCTACCGAATTATAAAAACATAAGCGCCTCTTCAATGCGCCTAAGGCGCGCAAAGTCAATGTATCCGCGAGGTGTTCGCTGAAGGCGCTGAGCCCAACGGCAGATTGCAGCGAACACGTTTACCCGACAAAGGGCGTTGACATGCAAAAACATAACAGGTGCGATGCGTGCACACCACCTGTAAGCAAATCGTCAGTGGTAATTTCGAACTCCAAATCTGCAAGCACATCTCAGCAATCCATAGCGAATCGCTCGGCCAAGGATTCCCATTCAAATTTTTTAAGTCTGGGTTGGAAAATTTTACAACTAGTTATGAATTATAAAAATATGAAAATAAAATTCAGCGTTTTGATCATCGCATTGACGATGATGGGCAAACTTTTCGCTGCCCAGTATTGCGTGAAAACTGACGGCAACGATGAGGCATTGGGCACAAGTTGGGCCGAGGCCTACAAGGATGTGCAAAAAGCCATTGAAGCCTGTGCCGCAGATGGGGGCGGTGAAGTATGGATAGCGAGCGGGACGTATGTGCCGATGGATAGGCCGAATGGCGGAAACGAAGCAGACAACCGGACGAAGCATTTTTCATTGAGGAACAACGTGTCGGTGCATGGGGGGTTTGCGGGGACGGAGACGGCGCTCGGGGAGCGGGACCTGCTGGCGAATGAGACGATCCTGTCGGGGGACTTTAACGGGAACGACGTGTATGATGCGGATTCGGGGCAATGTTTGTCGGGCAATGCGGAGAACGCCTACAATGTGTTTAGCCATCCGAGCGGGATGGTGGTGCTGGATAACACAGCCACGCTTAACGATGTGACAATACGAGGCGGGGGTGGAAACTATGGAGGAGGCATGAACAATGGCGGGGACTCAAGTCCACTGCTGTCAAGGTGTGTGTTTGTAGGGAACGTGGCCGGTGCACGGGGCGGCGCCCTGTATAACAATGGTGGAGCCAGTCCCGTCGTGAGGGATTGTCTGTTCAAGGGCAATGCGCAAACTAATGTTAATCCAACTGGAGGTCCCGGCGGAGGCGCAGCATACAACGGTGCCAGCACTATGCCCGTATATGAGAACTGCGTGTTTTACAAAAACACGGCGCTTTTCGGAGCGGGCATGCGTCATGAGGGAGGGGCGATGACGCTAGTAAACTGCACGTTTTATAGAAACGCATCATCAAGTTCTGGTTCTGGCGGCGGTATCCAAATAAGCACAACCGCTGCGGTGGCACTGGTGAACTGCACGATAGTGGAAAACAGTGCGCCGAACAACGCGGGTGTGTATGCGACAAGTGCGAACACTCAACTGGTCAACTGCATTGTGTGGGGAAATACGGGAGGAAGTGCGCAAATTGCCACTGGCCTGACAGTGAGCCACAGTATCATTGAGGGCGGATACGTAGGGACGGGCAATTTAGACCAGGACCCGCTGCTGCTCGCGCAGCGAGATTATAATAATACGCCGACGGTGTTGCATATTTTGGGAGGCAGCCCGGCGATAGGGGCGGGGATGACGCAGGCGGAGGCACCAGAGGGTGTGACGATTCCGGCGTCCGATTATCGTGGCATAACCCGTTCCTCCATGCGGCCGACAATCGGGGCATATGAGTGGAGGCAGACGGCGGTGGCGATAGATAGCCAACCGCAGGCATCGGGTGAGACACCGGTCAAGGGCAGCACGGTGACGATATCGGCGAACACAAACAACGGCGTGCGTTACGAATGGTATTATAAGAGGAACGAATCGGTTGACTACAGTCTGGTCGGCGAAACGGCAACGCCGTCGTGGAGCTTCAACGCGGGTGCGGACACCTATGGCTGGTATGTGATGGTGGCATATGATGCGGACGGCAACCCGCAGCCGGCGGAGGTTGTCAAGGTGAGGAGCCCGCGAATTTACGTAAGCACGACAGGCAGTGACGAGAACGATGGATCGTCATGGGCGACGGCGGTCGCGAGTGTGCAGCACGCGATAGAAAACTGCTTCGGCAATGAGGTATGGATAGCGAGCGGGACGTATGTGCCGATGGATAGGCCGAATGGCGGAAACGAAGCAGACAACCGGACGAAGCATTTTTCATTGAGGAACAACGTGTCGGTGCATGGGGGGTTTGCGGGGACGGAGACGGCGCTCGGGGAGCGGGACCTGCTGGCGAATGAGACGATCCTGTCGGGGGACTTTAACGGGAACGACGTGTATGATGCGGATTCGGGGCAATGTTTGTCGGGCAATGCGGAGAACGCCTACAATGTGTTTAGCCATCCGAGCGGGATGGTGGTGCTGGATAACACAGCCACGCTTAACGATGTGACAATACGAGGCGGGGGTGGAAACTATGGAGGAGGCATGAACAATGGCGGGGACTCAAGTCCACTGCTGTCAAGGTGTGTGTTTGTAGGGAACGTGGCCGGTGCACGGGGCGGCGCCCTGTATAACAATGGTGGAGCCAGTCCCGTCGTGAGGGATTGTCTGTTCAAGGGCAATGCGCAAACTAATGTTAATCCAACTGGAGGTCCCGGCGGAGGCGCAGCATACAACGGTGCCAGCACTATGCCCGTATATGAGAACTGCGTGTTTTACAAAAACACGGCGCTTTTCGGAGCGGGCATGCGTCATGAGGGAGGGGCGATGACGCTAGTAAACTGCACGTTTTATAGAAACGCATCATCAAGTTCTGGTTCTGGCGGCGGTATCCAAATAAGCACAACCGCTGCGGTGGCACTGGTGAACTGCACGATAGTGGAAAACAGTGCGCCGAACAACGCGGGTGTGTATGCGACAAGTGCGAACACTCAACTGGTCAACTGCATTGTGTGGGGAAATACGGGAGGAAGTGCGCAAATTGCCACTGGCCTGACAGTGAGCCACAGTATCATTGAGGGCGGATACGTAGGGACGGGCAATTTAGACCAGGACCCGCTGCTGCTCGCGCAGCGAGATTATAATAATACGCCGACGGTGTTGCATATTTTGGGAGGCAGCCCGGCGATAGGGGCGGGGATGACGCAGGCGGAGGCACCAGAGGGTGTGACGATTCCGGCGTCCGATTATCGTGGCATAACCCGTTCCTCCATGCGGCCGACAATCGGGGCATATGAGTGGAGGCAGACGGCGGTGGCGATAGATAGCCAACCGCAGGCATCGGGTGAGACACCGGTCAAGGGCAGCACGGTGACGATATCGGCGAACACAAACAACGGCGTGCGTTACGAATGGTATTATAAGAGGAACGAATCGGTTGACTACAGTCTGGTCGGCGAAACGGCAACGCCGTCGTGGAGCTTCAACGCGGGTGCGGACACCTATGGCTGGTATGTGATGGTGGCATATGATGCGGACGGCAACCCGCTGCCGGCGGAGGTCGTCAAGGTGAGGAGTCCGCGGGTTTACGTGAGCATGACAGGCAGTGACGAGAACGACGGATCGTCATGGGCGACGGCGGTCGCGAGCGTGCAGCACGCGATAGAAAACTGCTTCGGCAATGAGGTATGGATAGCGAGCGGGACGTATGTGCCGATGGGTCGTCCGAACGGAGGGAGCGAGACGGACAACCGACAGAGGCATTTTTCGTTGAGGAACAACGTGTCGGT
>NZ_JAQFIT010000032.1:0-6804 GCF_029504805.1 Ereboglobus sp. PH5-5
GCCAACTACGACGGCAAGCGAGTCGAGTTCGGCCTGGGCACGAGCTACCGCATCGACGCGATCAGCCAAGTTTACATCGACTACGAGTATGCGAAGGCTCAGTTCTACGAACGCCCCTGGTCCCTAAACCTCGGCTACCGCAGACTCTGGTAACGTGGAAGCGGCGTCCCGCCGCTTCCACCTTGCCGCCCGAACCGCCCCGACTCACCGGGACGGTTCGCCCTGCCGTGAAAGGCCCGAAAGCATAAGGACGTTGAATCCAGTTCAGTATTCCTTGTCCGCGTAGTCGCCGTATTTTTCCATGACGAAGTCGATGTCCTTGTCGCCGCGTCCGCTCAGGTTGACGAGAATGTCCTCCTGCGGGCGCTCCTTGGCGAGCTTCACGGCGTAGGCGACGGCGTGCGCGCTTTCGAGCGCGGGAATGATGCCCTCGAGTCGTGAGAGTTGGAAAAACGCATGGATGGCCTCCGCATCCGTGGCGGTCACGGTCTTGGTGCGTCCGATGGATTTTAAGTAGGCGTGCTCGGGGCCGCTCGACGGATAATCGAGTCCGCTGGCGACGGAATACACGGGCGCGGGCTCGCCTTTTTCGTCGGTGAGCATGATCGAGTTGAAGCCGTGCATGATGCCCTCCTTGCCGTAGGTGAGCGAGGCGGCGTGGTCGCCGAGTTTCGCGCCGCGTCCGAGCGGTTCGACGCCGTGGAGTTCGACGGGGTCGTCGAGGAAGCCGGAGAAAATGCCCATCGCGTTGGAGCCGCCGCCGACGCAGGCGACGACGTTGTTGGGCAGCTCGCCGGTCATCTCGATGAACTGCTCGCGCGCCTCGATGCCGACGACGCGCTGAAACTCGCGCACCATGAGGGGGAAGGGGTGCGGCCCCATGACCGAGCCTATGCAATAGATGCTGTTGACGGGGTCGCTCAGGTAGGCGTCGAACGCGGAATCGACGGCCTCCTTGAGCGTGCGGTTGCCGAAGGTGACGGGCACGACGGTCGCGCCGAGGATTTTCATGCGCACGACATTCGGATGCTCCTTGGCAATGTCGACTTCGCCCATGTGGATTTCGACGGGGATTCCGAAATACGCGCCCGCCGTGGCGAGGGCGACGCCGTGCTGGCCCGCGCCGGTTTCGGCGATGAGTTTTTTCTTGCCGAGGTATTTGGCTAGAAGCGCCTCGCCCATGCAGTGGTTGAGCTTGTGCGCGCCGGAGTGGTTGAGGTCCTCGCGCTTGAGGTAGATGCGCCCGCCGCCGACCTTGTCGCTGAGGTTTTTGCAATAATAGACCGGCGTGGGGCGGCCTTGGAAGTGTTTGCGGATGCTTCGCAGTTCGCGGATGAAATCGTGGCTTCGGCAGATGTGCTGGTAGCCGCGATAGATTTCGTCCATTTGCTTTTGGAGTTCGGGCGGGACGAACGAGCCGCCGAACTTGCCGAAGAAGCCGCGCTCGTCGGGCACCTGCAGGTGCATCGGGAGTTTGGGACGTGTGTATTGCGTGGGTGTCTGTGTGTTCATGTGTGTGTGTTTTCTGTTGTTTGGTTTTGTTGAAACTGAAGAGCCGTGATTAGCCGGATGGGAAAAATAAAAAACCTGCCGGATAATGACGGCAGGCTTCATGTTTAAATGGAATCGGTGCGTTGATATTACAGTGCGTGAGCGTGCGTCATTGTCTCGTTGAGGAGCAACGCCAGCGCCAAGTGTTGTTGATGTTTTTGTTCAAACGCATGTCTGAAAATTGAAGTTGCGCGGAAAATGCGCGGTGAGGGTTTGGGGAGTCAAGGGAAAATATTTTTGGGCAAAGGGCGCTTGTGTCGCTCCATCAGCGGCGCGATTTCTTTCCCCGGAAAACTCCGCGCGCGTGCCAGAGGATCAGGAGCGCGTTGGTCGCGACCATTGGCCACGCGCGCGGGGTCTCGCCCGATGTTATCGCGACCGCAATTATCCACGCATGGATGCCGAGCGCGATTGCCGAGACGCAATAATCCGCCCGTCGCGCCGCCTGTTCGCGCCATTGAATATATGCCACGGCGCACCAGACGGCGAGCGCCGCGACCGCGCCGGCCCGGCAGAATTGCGAGGCGCGCGCGATTTTTTCCTGATGCTCCAGCAGGAGTGTCAGCAGCCAGAACAGCAGCTGGTTGAAATAAAGAAAGCCGGTCACGAGCGCCGATATCAGGTGCGCGTTCACGGGGAACTGGCCTTTCTCATCGACCGGCACGCGCGAGAGCAGGGCGCAGCCGGCGCAGCAGAAATGGGTCGCCGGGGATGTCTCGTTCGCCGCGCTCGCGGCTGTCCTGAACGGGGTGCCGCAGCGGCTGCATGTTACGTTTTGCATGGTTGGGTCGTTCTTTGTTGGAAAAGAGGGGGGGGAGTTTTTTCAGGGTTCAACGTGCCGGATTATCAATTCCTGCAGGGTGGCCAAAAACATGTAGGCCATGAGGGCGCGGCGCGTGTCGGGTTGCAGCGCGTCGAAATCGCCGATGCCCTGCTCCAATGTTTCGTCGGGGATGTCCGCAAGCTGGCGTAGGCGCATTTGCAGGCGCAGCGCGGTGCAGGCGCGGATTATTTGCATGCTTTCGTCGGTATTGATCGTGACGGTGCCTGTTTCAAAAAACTCGCCGTCGAATAGCGCGAGCAGCACGCCGACACTCTCGTTTTGCGTGGAGAGGAGCGAGTTCCGCCACATTTCGTCCATTTCGGCATCGTCACCGTTTGCGGGCGGATGCAGTTGCACGGCGAGTTGGGTCTTGAGTTCGTTCGCGGTGGCATTGAGCAAGTCCAGCAGCGGCGCGACGATTTTCAGGCTGAGCGTGATCTCGATGCGGCTCATTTGTCGTCGGCCTCCAGGATCGCCCGCAGGTGCCATTCGTGAAGCGTGTAGGCGTAGGCCTCGGCTTTTTCCCTCAGGCCGCACCACACGACGGATCGGCCCTGTTCGTGCACCTCGAGCATGTGCTTTTGCGCCGTTTGGTCGTCGAAGCCGAGAACCTTTTTGAAAACGAGCACCACGTATGACATAAGGTTTACGGGATCGTTGAGCACCACCACGCGCCAGTCGCCGTCTTTTGCGAGCGCGACGTGGGTGTCTGTTTTCGGGACTGTGAGCGTTTGGGCCGCCATGATTGCATTTCATGCAAACTCGCGCATTATTACAGCGCAACATCGCACTTGTCAGCCGCGCGCAAATAAAGCGGAAATGAGTGCTGCACCACGCGCACAACCCTCTTCTTCAACCATGACATCCACCCAACGCACAACCCACCGCTGGAAATTCGCCCGCATCGGCGGACTCGACCAAGTCATCCTCGATACAGCCGATGATCTGCTCAACCTAGGCCAACTCGACCAGAAACTCTGGGTCGCGTTGAGCTGTCCGGTGAAAAGCCTCGAATATGACGAGGACACGCTGAAGCTGCTCGACACCGACAACGACGGACGCATCCGCGTTGACGAGATCACCGGCGCGATCAAATGGCTTTCCACGCGCCTCGCCGACGTGGGCGTCATCCTCAACCCGCAGCCGCAGTTGCCCCCCGATGCGATCAACGCCGGCACGCCCGAGGGCGCGCTGCTGCTCTCCACTGCAAATCTCCTCATCAGCGAGGGCAAAACCGGGCTCAGCGTCGCGGGCATCGCCGAAACGCGAAAGCAATTTCTCGACGGCCGTTTTAACGGCGACGGCGTCATTTCCGCCGACACCACGGACACGCCCGAGCTCAAGCAGCTCGTCGAAAACATCATCGCCACTCAAGGCGCCGCGCAGGATCTCAGCGGCAAGCCCGGCGTGACGCAGGAAAAAATCAACGCGTTTTACGACGCGGTCGCCGCGCACATCGCGCGCAACGCCGAGGCCGCGGCGACGCAGGTTTTCGTTTTCGGCAAAACCACGCCCGCGGCCCACGCCGCGTTCAAGGCGGTGCGCGAGAAAATCGACGACTACTTCGAGCGTTGTCGCCTGGCCTCGTTTGATCCGCGCACGCTCGCCGCGCTCAACCGCCCCGAGTCCGACTACGCCGCGATCATCGCGCGCGACCTCAAGCCGGGCGATTCCGACCTGGCCGGGTTTCCCCTCGCAAAAATCACGCCCGACAAGCCGCTGTCGCTCGCCACCGGCATCAATCCCGCGTGGACGGCCGCCGTCGGGGCCTTTCTCTCCGCCACGATGCCGGTCGCGTTCAACGCGGACAAAGCCGACATCACCGCCGCCGAGTGGGCGTCGCTGAAAACGAAGTTCGGGCCCTACGAAAACTGGCTCGCGGCAAACGCCGGCTCGCCGATCACCGCGCTCGGCGATGCGCGCATCGAGGAAATCCACGCGACCTCCGCCGCCGACCGCGACGCGCTCGGCAAACTCGTCGCGCAAGACAAGGCGCTCGAATCCGAATCGCTCGCGCTCAGCGACATCAACCGGCTCGTGCGCTACTACAGCCAGCTCGGCGTGCTGTTGCGCAACTTCGTGAACTTCGCCGATTTTTATTCGCTGAAACACTCGGCGATCTTTCAGGCGGGCGTGCTTTACCTCGACAGCCGCAGTTGCGAGCTGTGCATCCGCGTCGATGATCCCGCGGCGCATTCCGTGCTCGCCGCGCTCAGCCGCGCGTGCATCGCCTACTGCGAACTCAAGCGCGCGGGCGAGGCGCCGTTGAAAATCGCGGCCTGTTTCACCCAGGGCGACTCCGACTATCTGATGGTGGGGCGCAACGGCATCTTCTACGACATGAAGGGGCGCGACTGGGACGCGACGATCACCAAGCTCGTTTCGAACCCGATCAGCGTGCGCGAGGCGTTTTGGTCGCCCTATAAAAAACTCATCCGCACAATCGAGGAACATCTCGCCAAACGCGGCGCCGCTGCCGAGGCCGCCACCGGCGCCAAGCTCGACAAGGTTGCGGAAAACACCGCCAATGCCGACAAGCTCGCCGCCGCGTCCGCGTCCGCGACACCCGAGGCGCCGAAAAAAATCGACGTCGGCACTGTGGCCGCGATTGGCGTGGCCGCGGGCGCGCTCACCGGCGCGATTGCCGCGATCGCAACCGGAATCGCCCGCCTCGCGCCCTGGCAAATCCTCCTCATTCCGGTGGCGTTGTTGCTGATCATTTCCGGCCCGTCGATGTTCATTGCCTGGTTGAAACTCCGCCAGCGCACACTCGGGCCGATTCTTGACGCGGCGGGATGGGCGGTCAACGGACGCGTAAAAATCAATGTCCCGCTCGGCACCTCGCTCACGGACATCGCCACGCTTCCCGACGGCTCGCAGCGCACGCTTCGCGATCCTTACGAGGACAAGGCGGCCAAGCGCCGCAAGCGCCGCATCGTGCTGGGCCTGGTTCTCGCCGCGCTCGCGGCCTTCGGCGCATGGGCGTGGATCGATCACATCGAGACGAACACATGGATTTGGGACCGGTTGTTGTCGTCGAAATAATCAAACGCGAAGGACGGCGCGGATTTTTTGCCGCGCCGTTTTCAATTTCCAAGTGAAGACCCCGGACCTGCTCAATATACGTTTATACAATCAATTGCTCTCCGGCCATGAGTTGAAGCAGCCGCGAGAGGTCGTGTCCCGGATGGGCGCGATGCAGTCGCAGTCGCTGGATTTGGCGAAGTGGGCGATCGGAACGCGTCTCGAATCAAAGACGGTTGCGGATGTCGAGAAGGCCTTGAACACGGGGAAAATCATTCGCACGCACATTCTGCGCCCGACGTGGCATTTTGTGGCGGCGGATGACATTCATTGGATGCGCGAACTTTCGAACCCGCAAATAAAGCCGATTTATCTCTCCTATTGCCGGATGTGCGGCGCGGACGAGGCGGTCATAGCGCGCGCCGTTCCCATTGTGGAGAAATCCCTGTCCAATGGCGGGCATTTGGAGAAGCAGGAAATCGGGGAGGCCCTGAAGGCGCGAAGAATAAAGGCGGATGCCACCTTGCTGAATCTTATTATACAACGCGCCGAGATGGAGGGGATTCTTTGCAACGGGAAAATACAGGGTAATAAACAAACCTATGCTTTGCTAAACGAATGGGTTCCCCGGAAACGAAACCAAACAATAAGCCGGGAGGCTGCGTTGGAACGCCTGGCGCGGAGGTATTTTACGAGCCACGGACCGGCGACGCTTCTTGATTTTGAGTGGTGGTCGGGCTTGTCGCTCACCGATAGCAGGCGCGCTGTCGAGATGATCAAAAACGATTTTGCATGCGAAAAGGCAAACGGGCGCGAGTTCTGGATGCGAAATGACATTAAGACTCCGCCGAAAGGAAGCGCGTCGGCATTGCTGCTTCCGCCGTTCGACGAATTTGTGGTGAGCTACAAGGACCGTTCCGAGATGATTCACGATGCTCATTATGGAAAGGTGATGACCAGGAACGGCCTCTTTTCCCCGACCGTGATGCTCAATGGCGAAATTGTCGGCTCATGGAAAAAGACGAGCAGAAAAGGCGCTGTCCAAATAGAGCTCTCCTTTTTCGAGAAAACGTCCAAGCGAAAACAAGAGCTTTTCGAGCCGGAGATAAGGCGGTTGGAGAAGTTTTATTCGGACAGGGATGAGTAGACATGCTTGGCAGCGAAGCGCGCGAACGGTTTGTTGATTATTAAAACCAGTGACACTGGTTCTCCACGATGAACGATATGTCGATATGAAATATATACATATTATAATAATCGACTATTCATTCTGTATATTCTGTTAATTCTGTCATGATCCTTAAGACGGGATGATAACGTCCGGAATCTTGCGCACATTTTTTAAAGCTATAGCAGCGGGGGACTACTCCCGATGAACCAAAAAACTGAAAACCCAGATGAAGGCG
>NZ_JAQFIT010000033.1:0-2500 GCF_029504805.1 Ereboglobus sp. PH5-5
TCCGTCCCCTCAAATCCTGGCTGTATGATTTCATGCACCATCACTTCTCTTATTTTCACTCCATTTGCGACTAATTAATTAGGAATTGCTCTAGCGACGGTCGTTGTTTTTGCTTTTGGTGCCCCAAAGCATGGGAGGAGCCTGGCGTCCACTCACCATACCTTGGGATATGTTACCTCATTAGCGGCACGTCTGTTACCTTTAGCGCGGGACGTTGCAGAGAGGATTCGCCCTACCCGATGCGAGCCTTGTTTAATTTAAACAGATATTCGCGCCAGGGTGACAGTATAGGCGAGACTGAAGAGACCTCGGCAATGCCATCATCCCTGGCATCGTGAAAAAGCCCAGAGAGGTTGCGTAAAGCACGCAGCGGGCGAGTTGCTGTCCCAGTGAGGATTCCATGTTCTCAAAACAAGGCGAATAAACTCCTCGGGCGGAGGCGAGTTCTGGGGGTTGGCTGGATATACGGCGCCTCTATGAAGGTTGGCGTCCGAGCATGCGTCCGAGGGCGTTTTTAAATGCGCCAGGGGGCCTTTGGCAGAGGGAGAATTGCGTATTCAATAATCGGATACATCTTGAGATTGCGCTATCGGGGCGCTGCGAGAGCGGGGCAGTGTTCAAAAAAATTTCAGTCGCAATATGTTGTTTGTTAATAAGATGAAAAAGCATGGTGAAATTTATAAAAAAACTTCTTGAGCAAAAGGGCGTCGGGGCCATTGTCCGCACTCCCTTCAAACGGGGCGCGTCAAAAACGCCGCCGAAAAGGGAGGTTCTTTGAGAGTCCGGTTCTTCAGATCAAAAACTTTTTTAAAAGATTTTTTGAAAAAGGTATTGACGAAGCGAAAATAACCTGACTTGCTTTGAACCCTTTCCCCCTAAAAACGGGAAGCGCGCTGCAAAGCGCAAAAGCTCTTTGAAATTTACTTTGTGCGATTGATTGGGACCCCCAATCAACAACTTATACAAACATATGACATGTCGGTTTCACGACCGACATGGTCAGTAGTTCATGAATCACTAGGTTCAGAACTCTTTTCGGAGAGTTTGATCCTGGCTCAGAATGAACGCTGGCGGCGTGGTTAAGACATGCAAGTCGAACGGGACTTGTGGTGTAGCAATACATTGCAAGTTCAGTGGCGAACGGGTGCGTAACACGTAAACAATCTACCTTAAAGTGGGGAATAGCTCGTCGAAAGGCGAATTAATACCGCATGTGGTAGGCTCTCGCATGAGAGCTTCACTAAAGGCAGGGACCGCAAGGCCTGCCGCTTTAAGAGGAGTTTGCGGCCTATCAGCTTGTTGGCGAGGTAACGGCTCACCAAGGCTAAGACGGGTAGCTGGTCTGAGAGGACGATCAGCCACACTGGAACTGAGACACGGTCCAGACACCTACGGGTGGCAGCAGTTTCGAATCATTCACAATGGGCGAAAGCCTGATGGTGCGACGCCGCGTGAGGGACGAAGGCCTTCGGGTTGTAAACCTCTGTCACCGGGGAAGAAACGCTAAAAGTTAACAGCTTTTAGCCTGACTTAACCCGGAGAGGAAGCAGTGGCTAACTCTGTGCCAGCAGCCGCGGTAATACAGAGACTGCAAGCGTTATTCGGATTCACTGGGCGTAAAGGGTGCGCAGGCGGCCATGTGTGTCTGGTGTGAAATCTCGGGGCTTAACTCCGAAATTGCGCCGGAAACTACATGGCTAGAGTACTGGAGAGGGAAGCGGAATTCATGGTGTAGCAGTGAAATGCGTAGATATCATGAGGAACACCAATGGCGAAGGCAGCTTCCTGGACAGTTACTGACGCTCAGGCACGAAAGCGTGGGGAGCGAAAGGGATTAGATACCCCTGTAGTCCACGCCCTAAACGGTGCACACTAGGTCTTGGAGGATTCGACCCCTTCAGGGCCCAAGCTAACGCGTTAAGTGTGCCGCCTGAGGACTACGGCCGCAAGGCTAAAACTCAAAGGAATTGACGGGGGCCCGCACAAGCGGTGGAGTATGTGGCTTAATTCGATGCAACGCGAAGAACCTTACCTGGCCTTGACATGCTTTGGACCGGCGCTGAAAGGCGCCTTCTCTTCGGAGCCGGAGCACAGGTGCTGCATGGCTGTCGTCAGCTCGTGTCGTGAGATGTTGCGTTAAGTCGCGCAACGAGCGCAACCCCTGTCCTTAGTTGCCATCATTAAGTTGGGCACTCTAAGGAGACAAACCCTCTCTGAGGGTGGGAAGGTGGGGATGACGTCAAGTCAGGATGGCCCTTACGGCCAGGGCTGCACACGTACTACAATGCCCGGTACAGAGGGACGCAATGCCGCGAGGCAAAGCAAATCTCAAAAACCGGGCCCAGTTCAGATTGTAGTCTGCAACTCGACTACATGAAGTTGGAATCGCTAGTAATGGCGCATCAGCTACGGCGCCGTGAATACGTTCCCGGGCCTTGTACACACCGCCCGTCACATCATGAAAGCCGGTTTTGCCCGAAGTGCGTTTGCCAACCAGCAA
>NZ_JAQFIT010000034.1:0-3578 GCF_029504805.1 Ereboglobus sp. PH5-5
AGGCGCAGGTGCAGGGCGTCCATGGCGGCGGCCCAGTCGAGCGCGAGTGTCGAGGCGGTGTTGAGGATCGCGTCGGCGGCGTGGCTGAGGTTGCGGTCCGAGAGATACCATTTGTTCGTGTCGGGCGTGTAGTCGCTGCCGTCGCCCTGGACCAGTTCGATGGTGGTGAGGTCATACTCGAGTTTGCCGCCGGGGTTCGCCATGACGAACTGCGCCGTGCCGCTGCCCGTCGTGATTAGCTCGATGGCGAAGTTGATCGCGGCGGGCGGTTCGCTGACGGGGTTGATGTATACGTCGTGGCGGCCCGCGCCGGCGTCGGTGATTGCGAGGTGGTTGGCGACGGTGCCGGCGGGGTTGATGCCGGCGGTGATGTCGGCGAGTTGCGCGTTGAGGATGAGGCGTCCGGTGGTGTCGCCGAGGGTGTCGATTTGCGCGGCGGCGGTCGGGGCGGCGTCGTCGAAGGCGAGCGCGCCGTTGTTCAGTTCGAGGGCTCGGAAGCGGTAGCCGGTGGTTTCGAGGATGAGCGCGCTGGTGGCGTCGAGCGTGGTGGCGGCGATGGTGTAGCCGGCGGGGTTGGCGAGGTGGAGCGTGCTGTTGGTGAGTTGGTGAAGGCCTTCGCCGTGGAGTTCGTTTTGCAGGGTGCCGGTGAGGTTGAGTTGCTCGAAGGCCGCGCCGTCGACGACGGTGATCGCGGCGGTGCCGAGCGCGTCGATCTTGGCGCCGATAAGACGGCCTTCGTCGATGCTCGCGTCGCCTTCGTAGCCGGGGCTGGAGGTGGCGACGATGAGGGTGCCGACGGCGTCGTTGATGAGCTGGCCGTCGCCTTCGATGGTGTTGAGGAAGGTGCCGGTGGCGGCGTTGCTGATGTGCAGGGTGCCGTCGAGCCGGATGGAGGCGTCGCCGAGGCTGTCGGCGTCTGTGATGTGCGCGGTGGCGCCGTTGGCGATGTTGGTTTGCGCGGTGTAGGCGGTGTTCGAGGTGGTGATCGCGAGGGTGCCGCCGGCGAGGGTGAGCGCGCCGGTGCCGGTGATGTGGCCGTCGACGCGACCGCCGTTGGCGATCGTTTGGGCGTGGTCGTTGAGGTCGAGGAGGGCTCCGGCGTCGATGTGGAGCTGGTCGGTTTGGCCGAGGGCGTTGTCAACGCCGGCGATGAGCGTGCCGGTGGCGAGGGTGCTGGTGCCGGTGTAAGTGTTGGAGCCGGTGAGGATCATCGTCGAGGCGGTGTTGTAGAGCACGCTGCCGGGGCCGGTGATGGCGGCGGCGAGGGTGTTGTCGGTCGCGCCGTCGCTGGTGAGGGAGAGGGTTTTGCCGTCCTTGACGTTCAACTCGACGAGCACGTAGTCGTAGTAGAGTCCGGCGGTGCCGGTGTAGGCGCTGGCGGTGCCGGCGGTTTGCGCGGTGTAGTTGTAGATGGCATTGACCTCGGTGTGCTCGATGACCTGGCCGTTGGACAGCGCGGTGCCGTCGGCCTGGCGGATCGCGATCTGGACGCCGGGGGTGGAGACGGTTTCGGCGGAGACGAGGAGCGTGGCGTTGTCGGTGAGGTTGTCCTGGTCGAGCCAGTTCTTTTGCGCAAGCGAGTCGATGATCGGGGTCGCGCCGCCGGTGTAGTTTTCGAAGACAACGGTGCTCGACAGGTCGGTGATGGAGAGCGTGCCGGTGCGGAGCACTTCGACGGGATCGACGCCGTTCATCGGCAGCCAGAGCGCGCCTCCGTTGAGCGTGAGGGCGGCGATGCGGCGGGTTTCGCCGTTGGCGTGGAGGATGCCGCCGGCGTTGAGTTGCAGCGCGGCGTTGGCGAGCACGTCGGTGTTGGCGGCGACGCCGAGGGTGAGCACAGTGTCGTCAAGGACGAGAGTGCCGCGGAAAGGACTGAAGGGCTGAAGGGCTGAAGGGCTGAAGGAGAAGGCGGTGCCGGAAAGGTTGACGGCGAGCGTGCCGGTGCCGGTGAGCGTGTTGGAGTAGGCCCAGGCGGTGGTGGCGGTGATCTCGAGCAGGCCGTCGATGTGGGTCGCGCCCGCGCCGAGGTTGGCGGTCGAGGAAACTTGCGCGGCTCCGGTGATGTTCCAGTCGGTGGAGTTGGTGCCGGTTAGGACTGTGTAGGACCCATAAGACCCTTGGGACACATGGGACGTGCCGGTGCCGGTGATGTTGTTGGCGAAGGTGCCCGTGGCGGCGAGGTCGAGGATCGCGTTGTTGATGACGGCGCTGCTACCGAGGCCCTGGAGGTTTTCGAGTCGCAGCGTGCCACCGGTGATTAGCGTCGTGCCGGTGAAGGTGGTGTTGGCGTGGTCGATCGTGATCGTGGTCGCGGGGTCGATTTTCTCGAAGACGCCAGAGCCGGAGAGCGCGGCATTGCCGAGGTTCGCGTCGGTCAAGGCGGCGAGGCGGCTGGTCGCGGAGATCGCGAAGGTGCCAGTGTAGTTTGTGTTGTCGGCGGTGAGCGTGATCGTGGCGCTGTTGACCAGTGAGAACCCGCCCTGCCCTGCCAGCGTCTTGGAAAGGTCGCCGGTCGCTCCGTCCGCGCTGAGTGTCGCGCCGGATGCGATCGCGATGGTGCCGGTGTTGCCGAGCGCTTGCGTGTTGTTGATAATCGTCGTGCCGGTGACGCCGATGTTGGCGGCGAAGGCGGCGTTGGTGTTTGTGATTGTCGCCAGGCCGCCGAGCCCGAGGCTGCCCGAGCCGGCGAGAGTCCCGTCGATTTGCGCGCCGTTGGCGATTGCCTGGGTGTGGCCGTTGAGGTTGTAGGCGGCGGTGTCGGTGATGAGCAGGTGGGCGGTTTGGCCGAGCGCGTCGTTGGCGGCGGCGATGAGCGTGCCGCTGCTGATCGTGGTTGTGCCGGTGTAGGCGTTCGAGTGGCTGAGGAATATTTGCGTGTCGTGCGCCTGGATTGTCAGGTTGCCGGTGCCGGTGATTTTGGCGCCGAGGACCGTGTCCGTCGCTCCGGCGTTGTCGAGCACGAGGTTGGTGTTCGTCTTGAGTTCGGTGAGCAGGTAGTCGACGTAGATGCCGGGACCCTCGATGTGGTTGCTGTGCGCGCTGCCGGTGACGTGGGCCGAGCCGCTTGAGAACGCGGCGTAGTTGTAGGTGGCCTCGATGTCGGTGTTGCCGTGCCCGTCGCCGACTATGAGCGTCGTGCCGGTGTTCGAGGGCGCCGCTCCGTTGAAGAGCAGGTTCATTTGTTTGCCGGCCTCGTCGAGCGAGGCCGCCTTGACCAGCTGGATGCTGTTCGTGCCGCTGTCCTGGTCGAGGAAGTTGCCCGTGGTCGGCGCGCCGGCGGGCGTGAGGCTCGTGTCGAGGTTGAAGCTCACCGAGTCCGCGTTGGCGACGGTGAGCTCGTTGACTTCAAGCACGTGCGCGGTGTCGGGCGACTGGAGGTGCACGTTGATCGTGCCGCCGATCAGTTCGAGGCCGTTGATTTTCATCGTGCCCGACACGCTGTTGGTGCCGAGGTTGATGATCGATCCGGCTTGCGTGCGCAGCGTCGCGTTGGCGAGGGCGGACTCGTTCGCGGTGTTGTGGAAGAGGTTGTAGGTGGTGTTTTCGAGGGCGAGGACGCCTTCGAAAAAGGCTGAAGA
>NZ_JAQFIT010000035.1:0-3098 GCF_029504805.1 Ereboglobus sp. PH5-5
GGCAACACCGACATCGAGGCCACCTACAACTACGCCGCGTTCTCAAGCGGCTCGGCCCACGTCACCGGCAGCGCGCACAGCAACCACATCGAGGGTCCCGGCATCTACGTCGACTACCTGCTCACCGAACTCAAGACGAACACCAACCTCGTCCTCGACAACACCGGGGCAACCGACACGGTCCTCGGCGCCAAAATCAGCGGCACCGGCAACCTGACAATCCAGGCGCGCGACACGCAAATATTCCTCAGCCACTCGAACGCCTACACCGGCACAACCACGATCAGCAGCGGCACGCTCATCGCCGCTGCCAACGACGTGCTCGGCCAAACGTCCTACCTGATCATCACCAGCACCGCCGCCTACAACCTCAACGGCCACACGCAAACAATCGCCAACGGCGCGCGCATCGACGGGACTCTCGCCGGCTCGGGCAGCCTCGGGCTCGGCGGCCTGGCGACAATCACAAGCACCAACGCCGCCTTCGCCGCCAACATCGGCGTCACCGGCACGACCACGATCAACAACACGCAGGCGCTCGGCAACACCGGCACGCTCGACATCGCATCCGGCGCAACACTCAGCGCGGACGGAGCGACCGGCGACCTCTCCAAGACGCTGGCGGGGCAGGGCGGGGTCTCGCTGGTCAACAGCGCCACGATCACGCTCACCGCCGACAACACAAACTACAGCGGCACCTTCGCGATCTCCGCGACCAGCCGCCTCGCCGCCTCGACCGACGCGAACCTCGGCAATACCGCGCTCTCCGGCTCTGGCGTCTTCGAGAAAATCGACGCCGCGACCACGCTCACCATTGCGCGCGCCAACGAAACCTTCACCGGCACGACCATCGTCAACGCCGGCGCGCTCCGTCTCGAAAACCTCCTCGGCACCGGCACCGGCGCCGTTCTCAACAACGCCATCCTCGACCTCGCGGGCACGGGCGCGTTCGCCAACAACATCAGCGGCACCGGCACGACCGCCGTCACCGGCGCGGGCGTGAACCTCACCGGAACAAACTCCACCGACTGGAACATCACCGGAGCCGCGCAAGTCTCCACGCCCGCGAACCTCGGCTTGGGCAACACGCACATCGACGGCGAACTCACCCTCGCCGCCACCACCGCGTGGGCCTACTCGAACACGCTCACCGGCGCCGGCACCCTCGCCGTGAACCTCTCCGGCAACGCCTTCACCTTCAGCCCTTCAGCCCTTCATCCCTCCAGCCCTTTCCGCGGCACCCTCGTCCTTGATGACACCGTGCTCACCCTCGGCGTCGCCGCCAACACCGACGTGCTCGCCAACGCCGCGTTGCAACTCAACGCCGGCGGCATCCTTCACGCCAACGGCGAAACCCGCCGCATCGCCGCCCTCGCTCTTAACGGCGGTGCGCTCTGGCTGCCGATGAACGGCGTCGATCCCGTCGAAGTGCTCCGCACCGGCACGCTCTCCATCACCGACCTGTCGAGCACCGTTGTCTTCGAAAACTACACCGGCGGCGCGACCCCGATCATCGACTCGCTTGCGCAAAAGAACTGGCTCGACCAGGACAACCTCACCGACAACGCCACGCTCCTCGTCTTCGCCGAAACCGTCTCCACCCCCGGTGTCCAGATCGCGATCCGCCAGGCCGACGGCACCGCGCTGTCCAACGGCCAGGTCATCGAGCACACCGAAGTCAACGCCATCTACAACTACACCGCGCAAACCGCCGGCACCGCCAGCGCCTACACCGGCACCGCCGGACTCTACTACGACTACGTGCTCGTCGAGTTGAACGTCAAGGACGGCAAAACCCTCTCCCTCACCAGCGACGGCGCGACCGACAACACCCTCGCCGCCGCCATCACCGGCCCCGGCAGCGTGCTCTACAACACCGCCTCGACGATGATCCTCACCGGCTCCAACACTTACACCGGCACCAGCACCCTCGCCACCGGCACGCTCATCGCCGGCGTTGACAACGCCCTCGGTCAAACCGACCAACTCTACATCGACGCCGGGGCCCTCCTCGACCTCAACGACCACGCCCAGACGATCGCCAACGGCGGCCGCGTCGACGGCCACATCACCGGCACCGGCGCGCTCACCCTCGCCGGCGGCACCCTCGCGATCACCACCTCGAACACCGCCTACACCGCGCAAACCAACATCAACGCCGACGCCACCGCGCGCCTCGCCGACGCCGCCGGCCTCGGCACTGCCGCCATCGAACTCGAAGGCGTCCTGGTCCTGGACACCGCCGCCGACGGCACCCTGCAAAACACCCTCTCCGGCGCCGGCGCGCTCATCAAGGACAACGTCGGCGCGGTGACAATCAACCACGCCAACACCGCCTTCAGCGGCGCCGCCGAAATCGCCTCCGGCCGCCTCGTCGCGACAAAAACCGACAGCCTCGGCACCGCTGCGATCACCGTGGCCGCCGGCGCGGCCTTCGAGCAACTCAACCTCACCGGCACGCTGCAAAACGAACTCCACGGCGAAGGCCTTCACCAACTCACCAACAGCACGCTCCACCTCGCCAACCCCGCCGGCTACACCATCGCCGCCACCACGCTCGACGCCACCAGCGCGCTCATCCTCGAAACCACCGGCTACCGCTTCCGCGCCCTCGAACTGAACAACGGCGCCCTCGCCTTCGACGCCACCGCCCCGACCGCCGCCGCGCAAATCGACACCCTCGGCGACACCACCGGGCGCCTCATCCTCAACGCGAAACTCGCCGACATCACCGCCGGCATCAACCCCGCCGGCACCGTCGCCAACCACCTCGCGATCGCCGACGCCGGCGCGGGCCGCCACGACGTATACATCAACCCCGTCAGCGAACCGCCCGCCGCGATCAACTTCGCCATCGAACTAATCACGACGGGCAGCGGCGGCGCCACCTTCGCCATGGCGAACCCCGGCGGCAAACTCGAGTATGACCTCACCACCATCGAACTGGTCCAGGGCGACGGCAGCGACTACACGCCCGACACAAACAAATGGTATCTCTCGGATCGCAACCTCAGCCACGCCGCCGACGCGATCCTCAACACCGCCTCGACACTCGCGCTCGACTGGGCCGCCGCCATGGACGCCCTGCACCTGCGCCT
>NZ_JAQFIT010000036.1:0-3094 GCF_029504805.1 Ereboglobus sp. PH5-5
ACTCGGATATCTTTCCCCGGTTGACTTCGAAAAACTTAACAACTGATCTTCCCATCCCGTCTGCGCCACTGTCCGCAATTCGTGGGTAAGCCCAGGGCGAGGCTTCCGTGTAACGTCCCGCAATAAAGGTAACACATGTGCCGCTAATGAGGTGACACATCGCGGGACAAGTGGGCGCGTTTGCATCCCGTGCCGCCAATCCTACGCCGTCTTGTTGCGCAAGCGTTCCCAGAGTTGCGCGTGGTCGATGAGGATTTCCAAAAGGCTGCGCAACACGTCCGGCTGGTTGAGCGCCTTCGAGCTCATCACCGTGTGCGCGTCGTAGGACGCGATGATCGCGTTTTTGAACTCGGTCATCAAGTCGGGTGAGTTGGCAAACTGCTCCTTTGTGTTGCTGGCCGCCTGCTGCCGCAATGTCTCCGACTCGGTGAGCTTGTTGATCAAGGTGCCGTTCACGTAGCTCAACTTGTCCTGCTCGGTGACTTCGCCGCCGAAAAGCTCGTTCAGCTTTTCAATCAACTCCGCCAGATACACTTTTTGCTTTTCCTGAACGGAGCCGCCGCCCGCGCCGGTCACAGGATCAAGCGTTGGTGTTTCGCCGTTGGAGAGCGGCATGGCGCGCCTGCCGGTGTTTTTCAGGTGGTGATGCGTGAGCACGACACTCGACAGGTCGAGACCGTCGCGCTCGCGCTCAAATTTGAGCAACGGGAGCAGGCGTTTGTAGAAGATCGCGCGCTTTTCGATGCCGGTGTTTTCGTAATTGAAGATTTGCGAGAGAAACGCGTAGAGGCGGATGTAGGCGCCGAGGTCGCCTCGGAAAAGGAGCAGGGTGTCCATGCCGTCTTTTGCCTTTTTCGCGTCGGCCTCGTCGTTTCTTTCAAGGGCGCTCTTGCGCGCGTCCTGAAACGCCTTGTAGGTGCGCACGATCCGGTCGGCGACGGGCTCGATGGCTTTGACGAGGTCGCTTTGCCGCGAGTTGGGATTCAACTCGGCGGCGACAACACGCTCGATTTCGTTTTCATTGTAAAGCCTGGCGTCGTCGAGTTTGGCGCGCAGGTCGAAAACGATGTTCGGGTCGGTGACGCCGGAAAGCGTGGCGGTTTCGTAGTAGGTTTTGAAGGCGGCGAGGATTTCCTCCGCGTCGTTCACGAAGTCGAGGACGTAGGTGGTGTCCTTGCCGGGATGCGCGCGGTTGAGGCGCGAGAGGGTTTGAACGGCCTGGATGCCGTCGAGACGTTTGTCCACATACATGCCGCAGAGGAGCGGCTGGTCAAAACCGGTCTGGAATTTGTTCGCGACGAGCAGGATTTGGTATTCGTCGCCCTTGAACGCCTCGCGGATATCGCGGCCCTTGAGGTTGGGGTTGAGCGCGGCGTTGGTTTCCTTGAGCGGGTCGGGACCGGATTCGGGGTCGTTCACCTCGCCGGAAAAGGCGACAAGCGCGCCGATTTTGTAGCCGTGCTCCGTGATGTATTTTTCGACGGCGAGTTTCCAGCGCACGGCCTCGACGCGGCTGCCGACCACGACCATCGCCTTCGCCTTGCCGTTGAGCAGCGGCGCGACTGTTTTGCGGAAGTGCTCGACGACAATGGCGACTTTTTGCGCGATGTTGTAGGGGTGCAGGCGCACCCAGCCCATAATGCCCTTGAGCGCGGCGGAGCGCTCGACGGTTTTGTCGTCAAGGTCCCTGCCGTTGTGCGCGAGGCGGAAGGCGAGTTTGTAGCTGGTGTAGTTTTGCAGCACGTCGAGGATGAATTCCTCCTCGATGGCCTGGCGCATGGAGTAGATGTGGAAGGGCGCGGGCAGGTTGCCCTCGCCGGCGGGTTTTGCGGGGTCGGGGCGCGTGCCGAAGATTTCCAGCGTCTTGGCCTTGGGCGTGGCGGTGAAGGCGACGTAGGTGATGCCGCTTTCGGCGGCGCGGTTCGCCATTTGCGCGGCGAGGATGTCGTCAACGCCCACTTCGCCGCCGTCCTTGAGCGCGTCAAGCTCCTCGGCGGAGAGCACGAGTTTCAACTTCGCGGCGGCCTCGCCGGTTTGCGAACTGTGCGCCTCGTCGGCGATGACGGCGAAACGCTTTCCCTGCGTCGCGGCGAGCCGGCGCACTTCCTCGATGGCGAAGGGAAAGGTCTGAATGGTGCAGACAACAATCTTCTTGTCGCCGGAAAGCGCCTCGGCGAGCGCGGCGCTCTTGCTGCTTTCCTTGTTGGTGACCAGCGCGACGACGCCAGTCTGGCGCTGAAAGCCGAAGATCGCCTCCTGGAGCTGCTTGTCGATGACGTTGCGGTCGGAGATGACGAGCACGCTGTCGAAAACCTTGTCGCCACGTGCGTCGTGCAATTCGGAGAGGAAGTGCGCGCTCCAGGCGATGGAGTTGGTTTTGCCTGAGCCGGCGGAGTGCTGAATGAGGTATTTCGCTCCCGCGCCGTCGGCGAGCACGGCGGCTTGCAGCTTGCGCGTGGCGTCGAGTTGGTGATAGCGCGGGAAGATGATTTTTTCGATTTTCCTTTTGTCGTCGCGCTGCGCGATGAGGTAGCGCCCCAGAATTTCGAGCCAGCTTTCGCGTGCCCAGATTTTTTCCCAGAGATAGGCGGTGGGGTGCCCGTCGGGATTGACGGGATTGCCCGCGCCGCCCTTGTCGCCCTGGTTGAAGGGCAGGAAGTGAGTCGCCTTGCCCTTGAGGTGTGTGGTCATGGCGACCTCGCGGTTGCTAACGGCGAAATGCACGAGCGCGCCGCGCGGAAAATCGAGAAGCGGCTCGGCGTTTTGGCCCTTGGGTTGCGGGTCGCGGTCGTAACGATATTGGTCAATGGCGTCGCCGAGCGACTGTGTGAAATCGGTTTTCAACTCGACCGTGGCGACGGGAATGCCGTTGAGGAACAGGACGAGGTCGATGCTGTTTTCGTTGTGCAACGAGTAGCGCACCTGTCGGACGACGCGCAGGCGGTTGGCCTGGTAGCGCGCAAGGATGTCGGGGTTGATGTCGAAGGCAGGCTTGAACTGGATAACGTCCGGAATCTTGCGCACATTTTTTAAAGCTATAGCAGCGGGGGACTACTCCCGATGAACCAAAAAACTGAAAACCCAGATGAAGGCG
>NZ_JAQFIT010000037.1:0-2497 GCF_029504805.1 Ereboglobus sp. PH5-5
GTGCGGACCTGGCCTTTGCGCGGGTGGATGCGGCCGACGGTGAGCACGACGTTCTTGCCGGGCGCGGCAACGGGAAGCTCGTCCCGGTCCAGGGAACAGGCGAAGGGGTGGAACAGGCGAAGGGGTCGGGACGTTGTTTATTGATTTTCTCCTCTCGCCGCAGCAACGCGAACGAACACCCTTCGCACGCGAGCGAACGCGGCAACGCTGCTCGAACGTCCTGCGGCACACGTCGCGCCAGTCGCGGCGCGGAGGCCGCGCCCGGCACGCCGCCTGCTTGCTCCCTCGCTTCGCTCAGTCCGCAATCGTCCATCCCGCCCGCGTCGGCCTGCGGCTGCGCAGCCGGCGCAAGGCCGCGTCTCCTCACGCTCGACGCCGGAGCGCCGGCTGCTCCGGGCGGGTCCGCAAGGCCCGCCGCTCGCGGTGCCCGCGCGCTCGCCCCTAGCGGGGCGGCGCTGCGCGCGGTCACCGGCTGCATCCACAACGGCGCCGGCACGGACGCCGCGGCTTCGCTTCACTCGTGGCGGTTCCGCGAAATCCGACGCCGACCGTTCCGGCGGAATGGCGGCGCTTCCTGTGAACCCGCGCCGTCACTACTGCAAACAGGCACTGAGAACTGACCCGGTAGCAGGCACGAGGAATTGACCCACCTTGGGATGCGCGGTGGCCGCAAGGCCGCCGCTGATCGGATGGTTCGGAAAAACAAACCGAGGCTGCAGGGGGGACTGAAGATCGCGGCGCGACTGAGAAAAGAGGGCGGGGCACCGGTTGGATGGATCGCTGAAAAATTGCACCTTGGCATAGCGGGCAACTACCTTGCAAGGCACAGGGCCTCAAGAACGCGTGCGTTTTGCCTGTGAAAAAGTTCTACACAGTGTTCTACACATTCGCCGAAAAAAACTGAACCGAGCGAAACAGGCCGAATAGATTTCTCCTATGAAAACGGCATTTTGAAACAGGCCGAAACACCCCGGAAAACTGTCGTCGAGGCTTATGAGTCCCCTGCTCTACCACTGAGCTACTCTGGCAAAAAAACGGGACTGCTTACCGAACCCAAAAACGGCGGAGTCTCAAGACAAAACTTCAATGGCGCTTATTGGGCGCATGGCCGGAGTTTGGCATTAAAGTGTTGCGGCGCGCGGTTTCGCATCTCGAATCGGGCTGTCACACAATGAAACAACGCCTTGACGAAATCCTCGTTGCCCGCGGCCTTGCCGAAACCCGTTCGCAAGCCAAGGCGCTCATCATGAGCGGTCGCGTGCTGCGTGGCACTGAGCGTCTCGACAAGGCGGGCAAGGAATACCCCGGCGACATCGAACTCATCGTCGAGCAGCCGCCGCGTTTTGTGAGCCGCGGCGGGGAAAAACTGGCCGGGTTCCTGGAAAAATTCTCCATCGACCTGAATGGCGCGCATGTGCTGGACGTGGGCGCATCGACAGGCGGCTTCACGGACTGCGCGCTTCAAGCCGGCGCGGCGGACGCGGTGTGCGTGGACGTGGGGCGCGCGCAACTGCACGCGAAGCTGCGCGCCGACCCGCGCGTCACGAATTTCGAAAAGGTGAACGCGCGCCACCTTGCGCCGGGGGATTTGCCGCGCGCGGATTTCGACGCGGTGGTGATGGATTTGTCATTTATCTCGCTCAAGGCCGTGCTGCCCGCCGTGTGGCCGTTCGTGCGCGCGGATGGCGGAATCCTGATCGCACTTGTGAAGCCCCAATTCGAGGCGGGCAAGGCCGAGGTGGACAAGGGACGCGGCGTGATTCGCGACCCCGGGTTGCAGAACGCAATCCTGGCGGACATCACAGAATTCGCACTGCGTGAATTATCCGGCCCGGCACTGATCGGCAGCATGGACTCGCCCATCACGGGCGCTGACGGAAACCGTGAGTTTCTGCTGGGCCTGCGGAAGGGGTGAGGGGCGGACAGGGCGAGATTTTGGTCGCATTTTGAGGTAGGGCGAACCGTCTCGGTGAGCCGGAAATGCTGTGACTCAGCCAAAGGACTCGCCCAATCTTGGGGTGTTTTTCTATGACAAAATAAACCGTAACCACTCTAGCAGGATCGCGGGGAGGGCCGGTCAGTTTTCACCTTTTATTTGTCGCGGTGCTTTTTTGCTAAAAACATTCTAAATATAGTCAATATAATGAAAATAATAAAAAATATAAAAGATATATAAAACGGGATTGTATCAATTAAGGCGCAGGAAAACGATATTAGAAATATTGCCCCCGCAGTAACGGGAATGATCCGCATACTGGTTTTCTCACCGGCATACATTGACCTCCAAGTGAAGCCCATAGCGAGGGTCTCGCTTAATAGAGCCCATATTATTTCACCCATTTTATAAAATCAGGCGGCAGGTTTGCTTGGTTTTTCATTTAAAAACCTCGTTCATTTTCCCGGCCACGTAGGGGGGCGGGCGGACGGGGCGGCCTTCGTGGTCGATGAAGGCGTGCATGGTCGTGCCGGTGACGAGGAGGGTGTCGCCACGGTGGAC
>NZ_JAQFIT010000038.1:0-2079 GCF_029504805.1 Ereboglobus sp. PH5-5
GGTGAATACTCTGGGCAGCACCCTCTTGATCGAAAATGACGGCACTGCCACGCTAAATTTTAGCAATACCCAACTGAGCATAATTCAAGCCCCAATCAGTGAAGGAACAATTGGAGCGGGCAAAAATAAGACCGATAGAAATATATCCAGCACATATCCTTTCTTTCAAGAAAGACGGGGCTCATGCGTTGTCGCGAGTTTAAGAAATGTAATATATGCTTACAAGGGCGACGCGCCAACGGAAGCTGCATTACGAACTAAAATTGCAAATTTTCTAGGAATTAAAGAGTCGGTGTTTGATGCCGATGGATTGATGTTTGGAGACGCAAAAAGAGCCATACGACATATACTTGATGACTATGGTCTGAATGCTAGCTATCATAGTTCTCCATCTGACATCGAACATGCTGTAAGACTCGGAGGGCCTTTTATAGTGTTTACGCGGAACGAGTCATCTCAAGATTCGGACTATGCAACCGTCCACGCCATTACAACTTGGTTTATGCCCTACAATCAATTAACTTATACAATTGACAGCGAACGACCAAACTCGCGAGCAACAACAGGAACCGCTGAGTGGCTAAGCACTGGAGAATATTATCAAAAATGGAATACGATGGGATCAAATGTTATCTGGCCACGACGGACTCAGTGAAATTTTCAAAAATGAAAACATTACATAGTATATTATACCTATTCGGCATCATAATTTTATCATCCCAAATGAACGCTCAAGAAGCAAATACACCCATTACATGCATGGCTTGGCCAATCACGGATTCATTTAAATGGATTCAGAAGGGTGAAATTATGCTGATCGACATCAAGCAAAGCAAAAAGCGAATTACGCAAAGCTATGTGTATGTGTCGCAGGAAGGTCGTCAATTTGCCCTTACATCCTCGATCTCGGCAATGACAAAGACGATACAAGAAGAAATCCAGGAAAATGAATTGTCTGATTTTTTAAAAAAAGATTTTTCTAATTTTGCATCAAAAACTTACCCCGCACAAAATACATACTTGCTGAATAATAAATATCTTGAAGGCTATCTTAAGGCGATGAAAGAAGAGGGCAGAGGATCTTCACATGATTTATCTAAATATTGCCAAGAACCCGATGTGAAGATTGAGCGAAATCTATGGTCAGGTGAATACTGCACAATTAACGATGCAGGAATAGTGTTCAAATGGACAATAAGTGGCAGATTGAGCAGATTTAGCATTAATAAAATTGAGATGACAGAGTTAGCCCATGGAATTCCCATGCCTTTGCGATTCTAGAGAGTGAACCCACGAGCCAACCATTAGCAGTTGATGTGCCAGAATTTTTCCAGCCTTATGCCAATTATAGAAAACGCGATGGACAGCTTTTGTTCACTCCGTTCACCCGCTCGCTTCACTCGGGGCTGTTTCGCTGCGCTGCACGACGCCATCTCCGCACTTCGTGCTCCGTCGGCTACAACCCCTTTTACTTGGAAACTTCAAAGTCAAAACTCGCCTACTCAAACTAAACATTCCAGCAACTTGCCCGCCTCGTGCTGCTTGTCCCTGCTAACCATTCATACTCCCATCAACGGTCTGTTTCACCCGGATTGGTTTCGATCAAAATCGGTAGGAATGCAACTGCCCATGCTATGTGACTAACCCAGCCAGATCTTGTCGAAAGCATCCATCCGTCAACCGCTGATCATCAGCTTCACCTACGATTACGCCAACCGCCGCGTCGGCAAACGCGTGCAGGAAAAGGCTGGCGGCCAGTGGCTGGAACGCTACCATCACCTCTATGTCTACAACGGCACCCAACCCGTCGCCGAAATTGACGCCAGCACGCGCCGGGTGCTGCGCACCTTCGCTTGGGGCGCTACCGGCGAACTGCTCATGATCCACGACCGCACAATCCCCGCCAGCCCGCAAACCTACTTGCCCGTGCGCGACGCCTCGGGCAGCGTCACGGCCTTGGTGCGCGACGATGGCAACAGCACTGCAATCGTCGCCGTTTACGAATACGACCCCAACGGCAACCTTCTGCGCGCGCAGGGCGAGTATGCGAAGAAAAACCCCTTCACCTTTGGCGGCGGT
>NZ_JAQFIT010000039.1:0-1565 GCF_029504805.1 Ereboglobus sp. PH5-5
CGCCTCGCCGCCTCGACCGACGCGAACCTCGGCAATACCGCGCTCTCCGGCTCTGGCGTCTTCGAGAAAATCGACGCCGCGACCACGCTCACCATCGCGCGCGCCAACGAAACCCTCACCGGCACGACCATCGTCACCGGCGGCACGCTGCGACTCGAAAACCTCCGGGGCGTCGGCACCAGTGCCGTCATCAACAACGCGATCCTCGACCTCGCCGCCACGGGCACCTTCGCCAACAACATCAGCGGCACCGGCACGACCGCCGTCACCGGCGCGGGCGTGAACCTCACCGGAACAAACTCCACCGCTTGGAACATCACCGGCTCGGGCACCGTTTCCACGACCGCGAACCTCGGCTTGGGCAACACGCACATCGACGGCCTGCTCGACATCGCCGCCGCCACCGCGTGGGCCTACTCGAACACGCTGACCGGCGCCGGCACCCTCGCCGTGAACCTCTCCGGCAACGCCTTCACCTTCAGCCCTTCAGCCTTCAGTCCTTCAGCCCTTTTCACCGGCGTCCTCGAACTCGGCCATTCCACCTTTGACCTGTCCGGCACCAACACCGCCGTTCTCACCGAAGCCACCTTGCAAATCGACGAAAACGCCTTCGTCGCCACCGGCAGCGGCGCGCAGCAAATCGGCAACCTCACGCTGCAATCCGGCACGCTCGCCTTCACGCTCGCCGCGAGCGGCACGGAGGCGGCCGGCATCATCCGCACCGGCACGCTCGCCGTCCGCGACACCGTCCTGGTCATCGACACCGGCGCCCTCGCCGACAACGCGCTCCCGCTGCTCCAGCAAGACGAGGGCCGCTCCGTCACCCTCGTTGAATCGACCACCCTTGCGGCCGGCGGCAAGACGCTCGTCACCGGCACGCACCTCGTTGATCACCACGGCAACCAAATCACCGACGCCGCGCAACTCGACATCAACCAGTCCGGCGACACCGTGGCCAGCGGCACCTACGACTTTGCCGCGGTCGCGAGCAACACCGGCATCCACCTCTCCTACGAGCTGACCGCGCTCGACCTTCTCGCCGGCAAGACCACGCTGCTCACCGGCGACATCGACGACGCGATTCTGAACGGGGCAGACGAACTGCACGCCAGGGTCACGGGCTCCGGCAACCTCCGCATCGAGGCAACCGATTCGATCACGCTCAACAACGCCAATGCCTACACCGGCACGACATTCGTCGCCACCGGCACGCTCGTCGCCGGCGCCGACAACGCCCTCGGCCAAACCGACCGGCTCCACATCAGATCCTCCGCCGCCTTCAACCTCAACGGCAAGGCGCAAGCAATCGCCAACGGAGGCCAAATCGACGGCCACATCACCGGCACCGGAGCGCTCACCCTCGCCGGCGGCACGATGACGATCACCACCTCGAACACCGCCTACACCGCGCAAACCAACATCAACGCCGGCGCCACCGCGCGCCTCGCCGACGCCGCCGGCCTCGGCACCGCCGCCATCGAACTCGAAGGCGTCCTGGTCCTGGACACCGCCGCCGACGGCACCCTGCAAAACACCCTCTCCGGCGCCGGCGCGCTCATCAAGGA
>NZ_JAQFIT010000040.1:0-1386 GCF_029504805.1 Ereboglobus sp. PH5-5
GAGTCCGGAAGATTTTCTGTGCTGCGATCGTGGAGGCAGCCGAAGTTGTGGCCAAGCTCGTGAGCGAGCGTGTTGTAATTGGCGTTTGTGCGCACGCTGGCTGCTCTTGCAGGGGAACCTTTCCATCCTGTCCAAGCAAGTCCGGCGATACCTTGACGGTTTGGCCAGATTTGTGCGATGAATACGGATTGGTCCGCTTTGACTTCTTCAATTTTTGCCATGGCAAAATTGTAGGCTTCTTGGTTGCGTGCGTCGATAATGTTGAACGAATAGTTCCCAAGGATTTCTATTCCATTGTGAAGCGGTGAATCCGCATTTGGCACCAAGCTGCCGTCTGGCTCTCTTAGTTCACGGTCACTGATGAGCTGGAATTCTGGCATTTGGAATGCTCCCACATAGTTCCACTCGAGGGGGATGTTGCTGTTATCAAGTGTGATGTTGGATGCTTCAACATGTGCGATATATCGTGTTTCCAAGGTGGCTGCGTTGGTTGGCAGGATGTTGGTGCCTGATGTTGAAAAGTTATCGAGTGTGGCTTGGTTATAGAAGAACACCACATTGGAAACGTGGTTGCTTCCGCTTTGAAGAACGCCTGCGGGGATTTCGACTTGTTGAGCGGCTGCAACCATGGCGGCGTGCGTGGGCACATGAGCTGCCTTTTTGGGTTGCTCTTGGGTGGCGCAATCGGCGTTCGGCGCCGTGGTCACGGTGACTTCGTTGTCCTTGTTGACATGGATTTCGAAGATGTCGGAGCCTGGCACGGTGACGATGGTGAGGATTTCATCCGAGGTGGCCGCGGTGACGGCGTATCCGCCTTGCATGCCATTGCGGTAGACTTGAACGAGGCGATCTTCGCCCTCGGCTGCTTTCACCGTTTTTGCGGTGTCGAGCTGGAAGGGAATTTGGATGTCCTCGTAAGGAGCAATCAGCACTTCTTTGGGGCTGAAGTCCTTCCAGTTGGCGGGAAACGCGGTGAGCTCCGGGAAGACGGCTTGCAGGCGCTTGAGCTGCATGGCGGCGACGGCCTCCGGATCGTTGGCGATGTCGGGGTAGGCCTTGGCCACCGGGAGCTGCGCGGTCAGGTGCGCTTCAAGCTTTTGGAGCACGATGGGCTCCTTCGCATGGTCGTGCGTGCAAGTCGCGGCGGCTTGGGGTTGTGGTTGCACGGGTGCATCCTTGGTGTGAATGCCGGCGATGTAGAGTATCGCGACGGCGAAAGCGCTGGCTATGCCGGCGCTGAGGAGGATTTTGGTCTTCTTCATTGGAGGATGCGGTAAGTATCAATGCACAAGCCCGGGGCGGAGGCGTGTTTAACACAAATAATATGCGTGCAGTCCCGCGCCAGCGCACGTGGGAGTCAATCAAAAATGCTGCCTGTCAGCATGT
>NZ_JAQFIT010000041.1:0-1285 GCF_029504805.1 Ereboglobus sp. PH5-5
CGGGAGGTCCAGACAGAAGTTGACCCATCGGGGCATCGAGAAGGAGTGGGGATAAAAGCAGGACGCGAGGGTCGATTTGAGGGGACTTTTCGCGGAGCAATTGAGCCGGGGTTTTGTTGGCGCGGGAGCGGTTGGTGCGCGCGAAGTTGTAGTAGTGCTGGTAGGTTGTTACCGCAGCCATGAACTGGCCGGCTCCGGCAAAGTTTTCCATGTCGAAGAACTCGTTTTCGATCGTGGCGTGAACGCTTTCGACATCGGCGTTGCAGTTGGGACGGGCGGGGGGATTGAAGCGGTGGTGAGCGCCCATGCCCAGGATGGCGCCGTGGAAGCCGTTGGGCCGGTAGTGGACGGTGTCGCCGTCAAACTCAGAGCCCAGATCGGTGCGCACCTCGACAAGCGAGAGGTCGATGGCATGGGCCTTGAGGTGTTCAAGCACGCGGGCGATGGCGAGGGTGGCGCAGGTCTTTGAGAGCTCGCTTGAGTAAGCCAGAAACATCGCCCCGGTTGATTCGCAGCGGATGGTGTATTGGAAGCGGGGAAGCCCCCGGGCTTGCATCTGGGGCCAGTAATGGGGGATGTCGGTGAGGTATTTGGTGTCCATTTGCAGGCGTGTGAGGGGGGCGTGGGCCGCCTTGATGGCGCGCAGGTCGGCCTTGCGCTTGTGCTTGCGGGGACGCTTTCGCACCAGCGAGGCGTCGCGAAGTATGCGATGCGCGGCGCCCTTGCCCACGGGCAGGTCAAACATTTCGACAAGCCGGCGGGCTCCGAAACAGGGGGCTTTTTTGCGCGCCTCGATCACGCGTTTTTCGTCCGCGGGCTTGGTGCGCGCGGGCTGGTTGAGGGGACGGCGGGAACGGTCGGCGAGGGTGTCGTCGCCGGCCTGCCAGCGGCGCAGCCACTGGCGCACGGTGTTGCGCGCGCAGCCAAACTGGCGCATGGCGGCGCGGATGCCGTGGGCCTTGGCGTAACGCACCAGTTGGTGGCGCAGTGAAAACTTGTCTTTGCATGAACGGCTCATGGCGGTGTAGAGTTTGTAGTGGGAGTCGGAATGAGTTTGCATACCTCAGCTTCGCATTGCGGGGCGTCCGGCTCCCACTTGTTTTTAAAACCTGAAGCAGGCGAGCCGGCGGCCCCAAGCGACCGCCGGCTCGCCTGCTTCAGGTGGCTCCGGAGCCATCCGATGCCTCGGTTGCCAAGCACTCGCAATGATTGGAGCTTCATGGTGTTGACTTTTGCTTTGCTTCCGGGCCGTTGCCCCGGGTCAACATGTCTATGGGTCTTTCTG
>NZ_JAQFIT010000042.1:0-1108 GCF_029504805.1 Ereboglobus sp. PH5-5
CGATCAGCCAAGTTTACATCGACTACGAGTATGCGAAGGCTCAGTTCTACGAACGCCCCTGGTCCCTAAACCTCGGCTACCGCAGACTCTGGTAAACGCGACGCTCTTCAGCCAGTCGCGCAAGGTGCGCCGCACCGCGCAAATTGGCCCGCGATTGATGGTGTCGAGTCTCAGCGTGAGGTATCTGGAATTGCGCGCCAAAGGCGCGCCACAACTTAGCCCGGGGCGGGCGCCAAGGGTGCCCGCCCCGGGAATGAAAAGATAAACACCGTGCGCCCTGACAGGGCGCCACATGCGCATCAATCCCAGACGTAATTTTCGTCGTATTCGATTCCGTGCTTGGCGAGAAGCGCGCGATATTCGTCCTGGAATGTGACTTTGCGGTGATGCTCCGGTTGCGTGCGGATGTAGGTTTGCACGGTATCGGCCATTGACGGCGAAACGGAGAATACGCCGTAACCGGATTGCCAGAGAAAATTCCGGTAGCGGGCGTCGCGTTCACGCAGCCAGCGCGCTGCGTTTTGTTTGGCGTGTTTGACGATATCCGCGATTGTGTGCGTGCGAGAGAGTCCGAAGAGGAGATGAACATGGTCGGCGATGCCGCCGATTTGGATCACAGGACATCCGATGGCGTTGAGCGTGCCCGCGAGATAAGCGTGCAATGCGGATTGGTCGGCGGGCGCGATGATGGGTTCGCGGTGTTTTGTGGAAAACACGAGATGGACGAGGATGCGCGAGAGGGATTGGGGCATGGCGGGGTGATGTGTTTGGGGAGGTTGCGGGTGTGGCGCCCCTACAGGGCGCATGGCGCTTTATTGTTATTGTTCCCATGGTGCCGCAGCGGCACCATGGGCTAAGTTGTGACGCGCCGTTGGCGCGGGGAGAAGCGCGAAAACATCGAAAACATGTTTTCTGAGATTAATATTTCCCAAGTTTGCGCGTTGTCTTTACAACATTCAACGCACCATGCCGTCCTCCCCGTCGTCACCCTCCCGCTCCGTTTTGCGCAAAATCGGGAGGTCCAGACAGAAGTTGACCCATCGGGGCATCGAGAAGGAGTGGGGATAAAAGCAGGACGCGAGGGTCGATTTGAGGGGACTTTTCGCGG
>NZ_JAQFIT010000043.1:0-1062 GCF_029504805.1 Ereboglobus sp. PH5-5
CAAGCTGCCGTCTGGCTCTCTTAGTTCACGGTCACTGATGAGCTGGAATTCTGGCATTTGGAATGCTCCCACATAGTTCCACTCGAGGGGGATGTCGCTGTTGGAGAGGGTGATATTGGCTGCCTCAACATGCGCGATATACCGTGTTTCCAAGGTTGTGGGGTTGGTTGGTAGGATGTTGGTGCCTGATGTTGAGAAGTTATCAAGTGTGGCTTGATTATAGAAGAACACCACATTGGAAACGTGGTTGCTTCCACTTTGAAGAACGCCTACGGGCATTTCGACTTGTTGGGCGGCTGCAACCATGGCGGCGTGCGTGGGCACATGAGCTGCCTTTTTGGGCGGCTCTTGGGTTCCGCAATCGGCGTTCGGCGCCGTGGTCACGGTGACTTCGTTGTCCTTGTTGACATGGATTTCGAAGATGTCGGAGCCTGGCACGGTGACGATGGTAAGGATTTCATCCGAGGTGGCCGCGGTGACGGCGTATCCGCCTTGCATGCCATTGCGGTAGATTTGAACGAGGCGATCTTCGCCCTCGGCTGCTTTCACCGTTTTGGCGGTGTCGAGCTGGAAGGGAATTTGGATGTCCTCGTAAGGAGCAATCAGCACTTCTTTGGGGCTGAAGTTCTTCCAGTTGGCGGGAAACGCGGTGAGCTCCGGAAAGACGGCTTGCAGGCGCTTGAGCTGCATGGCGGCGACGGCCTCCGGATCGTTGGCGATGTCGGGGTAGGCCTTGGCCACCGGGAGCTGTGCGGTCAGGTGCGCTTCAAGCTTTTGGAGCACGATGGGCTCCTTCGCATGGTCGTGCGTGCAAGTTGCGGCGGCTTGGGATTGTGGTTGCACGGGTGCATCCTTGGTGTGAATGCCGGCGATATAGAGTATCGCGACGGCGAAAGCGCTGGCTATGCCGGCGCTGAGGAGGATTTTGGTCTTCTTCATTGGAGGATGCGGTAAGTTCAATGCATGGGCCCGGGGCGGAGGCGTGTTTAACACAAATAATATGCGTGCAGTCCCGCGCCAGCGCACGTGGGAGTCAATCAAAAATGCTGCCTGTCAGCATGT
>NZ_JAQFIT010000044.1:0-1047 GCF_029504805.1 Ereboglobus sp. PH5-5
CTCGTAGTCCGAGGCCTTGTTGTATTCATAGTCAAAATACACCTGGCTTCGCTCGTCGATCAGGTAGCCCACTCCCGCCCCGGTCTCAAACCGCCAGCCGTCGAACCAGGGCTGGTAACTGCGCCCTTCCACTTGCACTTCCCCTCCGTTGCTGTCGGTTTTCACCATCGCCACTTTCACGTAGGGTTGCCACCGCCCGTAATCAGCTCCCGTGCGCACTTGCCCGCGGTATTGCCACGCGTCCGAGTCGCCAATGTGCACTTCGAGGTTCCGGCTCACTCCGTTCGACACCGTGTAGTCCGCCCCGTTTATCCACGCCACCGCCACTTGCGCGGAGGGTTCCACCCAGTAGATTCCGTTCATGAAGCGCCGGCCCGCCTCCACCGAGATGCTTTGCACGTGGTTCGTGTATTTGCCTCGCGAGACAAAGCCGTCCACTCCGCGCGCGTTGAGCTCGTTGCTCGAGCGGCCGAACCGCAGTGTCGCGTCCACGAACCAGGCGTTGTCGTAGAGCCACAGGCCGTAGAGTCCCAGGCCGATCGTGTTGGTCTCTCCGTCGCCGTAATCGTTGCGGGTGTCCTCGAAGCCGCGTTCCGAGCGGCTCATTCCGAAGAACGCTCCCGCCACGAGCATCGCTTTTTCGCGGCGCATGATCATGTCTCCGCCCGCGGTCAGTCCGTAGCTGTCCTGCTCAAAGCTGCTGCCCGCGAGGTCCGGCGCGGCGTTGAGCCGGTAGTTGTTCACTCGCGCCCACACGTTGCCGCTCGATGTCGGCAGGTTCACACGGATTTCCCCGAGGCGTTTGTGCACGTTGTCCAGCCCGTAGTGCCAGTCCGCACCCATCACTCCGGCGGTCAGCAGGATCGCGTCGGCCGCGCGGCTCAGCGCGTCTCCGCCGCTCAGGTAATACGAGTCGCCGTTGGGCATGACCAGCCCGCCGTCGCCTTTGTAGAGTTTGTAGGTGTGCATGCCCGATTCCACTCCGTCGGAGTCAAACTCCGCGGTGCTTCCGGCTCCGAGCTTGACGACTTCGAGCGCGTATTTGCG
>NZ_JAQFIT010000045.1:0-1013 GCF_029504805.1 Ereboglobus sp. PH5-5
CCGCCGAGGCCGAGGCTGCCGGTGCCGTGCAGCGCGCCGTCGATGCGCGCGCCGTTGGCGATTGTTTGCGTGTGGCCGTTGAGGTCGTAGGCCGCGGTGCTCGTGACGGCGAGCCATGCGGTGTTGCCGAGCGCGTTGCTCGTGCCGCTGACGAGCGTGCCGGTGTTCACGAGGGTCGTGCCGGTGTAGGTGTTGGCAGTGTTGTTGAGCGTGATCGCGCGGGTGGCGTCGATTTGCAGGTTGCCCGCGCCGGTGATCAGCGCGTGCAGTTCCGCGCCGCCGGCGGGCGGCCCGGCGTCGCCGGAGAGGGTTGTGGTTTCGTTCGCGAGGAGGTCGAGTTGCGTGAGTTCGTAGGTGATCGAGAGGCCGTTAGTGTAATCGAGCGTTTGCGCGTAGGTCGCCGTCGCGGTCGTGACTGATGCGGCGTTCTTGATGGCGGCGCTCGCGGTCGTGCCGCCGGCGAGGGTGAGGTTGGTGTTACTCAGCGCAATCGCGTCGATGAGCCGCACGCGGTGGGCTTCGTCCTGCTGCAGGAGCGGCTTGGCGAACAGGCCCGTGCTTCCGCTATAAGTCGAGGTGACTGTGACCGTGCCGCTGATGGCGTCGAGCGTGCCCGTGCGGATGATGCCCTCGGCTTGCGTGCCGCTCGCGTGGGTGAAGCCCAGCGCGCCGCCGTCGATGGTGAGGTTGCCGAGTTGCTGCGTGCCGCTCGCGACCGTTGTTGTGTTGTTCGCGCCGAGGATCACATCGGCGCCGGCGAGCGCGTTGTTGTTAAACAGATAGGCACTGTTGTTGAAGAGGGCCGTGCCAGTGAAAAAGACTGAAGGGCTGAAGGCTGAAGGGCTGAAAGAAAAGGCGTCCGTCGCGTTGGCGAGGTCTATGTGCAGGAGACCTTCGCCGGTCAGGGTGTTGCTCCAGGTCATGCTGCCGGTGGCGACGCGCAGGGTCGCGCCGGCGGCGACGGTCGCGGTGCTCACGCTGATGGCGTGCTCGTTTGCCATCACCAGCGTGCC
>NZ_JAQFIT010000046.1:0-1010 GCF_029504805.1 Ereboglobus sp. PH5-5
GTCGCGTTGGCGAGGGCGGACTCGTTCGCGGTGTTGTGGAAGAGGTTGTAGGTGGTGTTTTCGAGGGCGAGGACGCCTTCGAAAAAGGCTGAAGAACTGAAGGCTGAAGGGCTGAAGGTGAACGCGGAGCCGGAAAGGTTGACGGCGAGGGTGCCGGTGCCGGTGAGGGTGTTCGAGTAAGCCCACGCGGTGGCGGCGGCGAGGGAGAGCTCGCCGTCGATGTGCGTGTTGCCCGCGCCGAGGTTAGCGGTCGAGGAGACTTGCGCGGCTCCGGTGATGTGCCAGTCGGTGGAGTTGGTGCCGGTGAGGTTCACGCCCGCGCCGGTGACCGCGGTCGTGCCGGTGCCGGTGATGTTGTTGGCAAAGGTGCCCGTGCCGGCGAGCTCGAGGATGGCGTTGTTGATGACGGCACTGCTACCGAGGCCGCCGAGATCGGCGAGCGTGAGCGTGCCGGCGCTGACAATGGTCTCGCCGGTGAAGGCGTTGGAGCGGCTGATCGTCAGGTTGCCGGCGGCGTCCTTTGCAAGGGTTCCCGTGCCGGTGAGCGCGTTGCCGAGGGTTTCGGCGGCGGCGTTGGCCATGGTGAACAGGCCGTCGTCAACGATTGCCGCGGTGCCGAGGTTCGCGGTCGTGGTGACGCGCAGCGCGCTTGCGGGCGCAATGACAAAGCTGCCGCTGAAGGCCGCGTTTGTGGCGGTGAGCGCGATGCTGGAGGTGTTTTGCAAGGCGAACACACCGGAGCCGGAAAGGGTTTTGGTGAAGGTGCCGGTGGCGCTCGCGGTTTGCAGGGCGGCGTTTGCGGCGATGGCGAGCGTGCCGGTGTCGCCGAGCGCTTGCGTGCTGGCGATGGTCGTCGTGCCGGTCACGCCGACGTTGGCGGCGAAGGCTGCGTTGGCGCTGGTGATTGTCGCCTGGCCGCCGAGGCCGAGGCTGCCGGTGCCGTGCAGCGCGCCGTCGATGCGCGCGCCGTTGGCGATTGTTTGCGTGTGGCCGTTGAGGTCGTAGGCCGC